>CALAEC010000209.1 GCA_937890785.1 uncultured Actinomycetes bacterium | reverse complement strand
GCTCGAGGGGTGGAGGGCGTTGTCACCCGCGGCGAGCTCGTGATTGTCCTGCTGATTGGCTTTGCCATCGGCGAGGTTGCCGTACCGACGCCGGCTCCCGGCACACAGGTGCGGCCAACCACGAGCGAGAAGGGGACCGCCAAGGACCCTGGCGACCGGTCGCGGGCTCGGGGCGGAGGCGATGGATCGGAGGGTCAGAGCGAGCCGAAGAACCGGTCGACGCTCAGGAGCAGGCCCCATCCACGACATCGAGCGTGGGACGGGCAGTAGCGGAGGTGGCGCAGGTAGCGGTGGCGGCGGCTGAGGCCCGAGCGCGACCGAGATCCCGGTGTTGACATCGCCGTCAGGAGAGTTCTGTACCTGCCGGAACGGGTGAGCTGACTCAGCGCGGGCGCTTGGCCCGGCTGGGGGCGACTCTCGTGGGCTCGCCGGGCATCTTCGGGTGGTGGACCGGCCACGGCGCATCCTCGAGACCCTTGGACTCGTCGCGCTCGTTCCATTCGAGCAGCGTCTCCAGCGACCCCGGGTGGTCGTCGATCCCCTCGAGCGCGTCGCCAAGCTCGGATACGAGCTTCGGCACCGTGTCGATCCGGAACTGCTTCGGGTGGACGTCCTCGACCTCGTCCCACCGGATCGGGAACGACACCGTGGCCGCCTCGACCGGGCGGATCGAGTACGCCGAGGCCACCGTGCGGTCCCGGGCGTTCTGGTTGTAGTCGACGAACACCCCGCGGCGCTCCTCCTTCCACCACGCCGTCGTGGCCAGGTCCGTCCGCCGCACGATCTCCCGGCCGAACGCCAGCGCGGCCCGACGGACGTCGGGGAACTCCCACCGCGGCTCGATCCGCACCAGGATGTGGATCCCCCGCTTCCCACTGGTCTTCGGGAACCCGCGCATGCCCAGCTCCTCGAGCAAGTCACGACATACCAGCGCCACCTTCCGCACGCTGGCGAAAGGGATCCGCGGCGTGGGGTCGAGGTCGATCCGCAGCTCGTCCGGGTGGTCGACGTCGTTCTTCCGCACCGGCCACGGGTGCAGCTCCAGCGAGGCCAGGTTGGCCATCCAGATCAGGTGGGCCACGTCGGCCATCACGAGCTCGTCCGCCTCCCGGCCGCTGGGGAAGGTGATCCGC
Source organism: uncultured Actinomycetes bacterium (assembly GCA_937890785.1). Taxonomy (GTDB): domain Bacteria; phylum Actinomycetota; class UBA4738; order UBA4738; family CALAEC01; genus CALAEC01. Next base: position 11,736 of record CALAEC010000209.1, on the reverse strand, counting down.
ACGGTCTGGAGCCACTCCGGCCGGGCCTTCGGCACCCGCTTCTGGTAGAAGGCCTCGCCGTTGATGCCGTCCGGGAACCGCCGCATCACCGTGGGGCGGTCCCGGGCACCGTTGACCACGGCCTCGCCCACGGCCAGGAAGTACTCGACGACGTCCAACTTCGTGTGCCCGGCCTTGGGGAACAGGACCTTGTCCGGGTTGCTGACCCGGACCTCCCTCCCGGCGACCTCGAGGGTCGTGGCGCTCTCGGTCAGGAAGCCTCCCGCAGCGCCCGGAGGCCGTCGGCCAGCGCCCGGAGGTCCGCCACGAACAGCTCGTACTCCTCGCGCCGAGTCTCCTCGTCGGGCGCCCGGAGGATCGACGAGGGATGCACCGAGGCCATCACCAGCGGCGCGAAGTCGAAATCGAGCGGCCGGCCCCGCTGCTTCGTCACCCGGAACGATCTGCCGAACAGGTCCTGCGCCGCCGTGGCCCCCAGCGCCAGCAACGCCTTCGGCTTGATCGCCTGGAGCTCAGCGTCGAGCCAGGGGCGGCACGCCGCCGTCTCGGCCGCCGAGGGCCGCTTGTGGATCCGGCGCTTCCCCCTCGGCTGGAACTTGAAGTGCTTGACCACGTTGGTGATGTACACGTCGGCCCGGTCGATGCCGGCGTCCTCGAGTGCCTCGTCGAGGACGTGGCCGGCCGGGCCGACGAACGGTTTCCCCCGCCGGTCCTCCTGGTCGCCGGGCTGCTCGCCGACCATCACCACCTCGGCCGACGTTCGACCTTCGCCGAACACCGTCTGGGTGGCGTTCCGGTACAGCGAGCAGCCGCGACAGGTCGCCGCCGCCTCGCGGAGGGCCGTGAGCGTCCGCCGCTGGGGAAGGAAGTCGGCCGCGGTCACGGGTGGCACCTCCCCCAGCCTATCCGGCAGGTGTTACGAGCGCGTGGGCGCGGGGGTGCCCTCGAGGTGCAGCAGGTTCCGGACGCCCCGAACCCCCCTCACACCTCGCACACGGCGCTCGAGCTCGTCGATCTCTTCGGGCCGAGTCACGGCCCCGCGGAGGATCACCACGCCCTCCTCGGCGTTGACGATGATCCGGCCAGCCGACTGACTGAGCGCCTCGCTCTCGACCTTGTGGGCCAGCACAGCGTCGTTCTCGGGCAGCCTGGCCTCGCCGACGTGGGTCGCGGCCTGCCAGGTCCCGTAGGCCTCGGCCCCAGCCGCCCGGCCGGTCCGCTCCATGCGCCGACCCATGCTGCGGAAGCGGGCGGCCACCCAGTCCCGGGTGACATGCCGACGCCGCTTCCCGCTCACCGGGTCGAGGAAGAACGCCACCACCGCGCCGGTGGCTCCGGCCACCACGATCCACAGACGGCGCCGGCTGGGCGGCTCGTCGCCGGCGATCCAGTACCCGACCCGCCGGCGGGCGTCCCTGGTCCGGCCGGCGACCTCGTGCCCAACGCGCTCGGCCCGACGCCCGGCCCTGCGGCTCATCCGGCCGGTCCTATCGGCGAGGTGCCGTGCTCGATCCTCCGCTTGCTTCCTCAGTTCGGTCGTGTGCATAACGCAACCACCTCCCGACCAAGAGATACCCAGGCGGCGGGGTGCGGAATCTCGACTCAGCGGGGCTGGGCGGGGTGCTCCACGACCGCGATGACCCGGGAGGCCATGAACCGCCCGGCCCGGATCGCCCGGCCGCTCCTGGTGACCTCGGCCACCTCGACCACGCCCCGAGCGGTCGAGACCTCGACGCGCCGGCCGGACTTCGTGGCCTCGATCTCGAAGCGCTGGTAGCTGCCGCCCGTGTCGACGGTCACCTCGACCCGATCGCCCTTCATGGCCCCATCCTAGGGCCCCGGAGCCCCAGCATGCCTCCCTTCTCACGAAGCGGCGTTTGGGCCATACTCTCCTCGGGCACATCGTCCGTGACGAAGGGGGCGCGATGAAGAAGTTCCTGATCCTCTTGGGGATCATCGGCCTGGTCGTGGCGGTGGCGATGTACATGCGTAGCCGCCAGGGCGAGCTCGAGTACTAGCCGGTTCAAGGCCCCCGCCCGAGGCGGGGGCCTTGGCGTTGCCGCGGGCTAACCGCCCGCCCAGCAGTCGGCGGCGTGCTCGTTCGAGCCGTCGATGATGTCAATCGGGTCGGCCTCGTACCGGTCGATGCCCTGGTTGCCCTTCAGCTTGTCGACCTCGCCGTCGGTGGCCACCATGCAGTCATCCTGGCTCGCGCCGATCAGCACGTCCCGCCCGGGACCGCCGACCAGCAGGTCGTTGCCGATCTCGCCGTTCAGCTGGTCGTTGCCCTCCTCACCGAAGAGCTTGTCGTTCCCCCGCCAGGCGTGGAACTCGTCGTTCCCCGGCCCGCCGTAGAGCCGGTCGACGCCGTTCCCACCCATCAGCACGTCGTTGCCGCCCCGCCCGTAGACGACGTCGTTCCCCTCGTCCGGGCAGATCACGTCGCGCTTCTTGGTCCCCTTGATCACGTCGGGGCCGTCGTCCCCCACCTTCGTGCAGGGCGGGTACCCCGGCGCGGGAGGCTGCCCCACGGTGGGAGCCCAGGCCTCGGGCTGGGCCAGCAACATCAGGCCGACCAGGCCGGCCATGAGCGTCAGCGTGCGTCGCATGTCATGGAATCCATCGGCACGGGCCGGGAGGGACCTTAGCGTGGGCCGGGCGACGGATCCAGCTGCTCAGGCGTAGTGCTCGACGATGAGGCGCTCGTCGACCGCGGCGGGGAGCGGGATCTCGGCCCGCTCCGGCCACTGGACCAGTCGGCCCCGCACCCCGTCCGGGTCCCGCTCGAGGTACGGCGGCGGGTCGGGCTGCAGCTCGAGGGCCTCGCGGACGCCGATCAGGGCCCGGGCTCGGTCCGAGAGCTCCAGCTCCTGCCCGGGGCGCACCCCGAAGCTGGGGACGTCCACCCGGCGGCCGTCGACCCGCACGTGGCCGTGCGAGACGAGCTGTCGGGCCTGCCGGAGCGACAGCGACCACCCCATCCGGTGGGCCACCGCGTCGAGCCGAGTCTCCAGGAGCCGCAGGAGCTCCTCGCCGGTGACGCCCTTCGTCCGGTTGGCCACGGCGAAGTACCGGCGGAACTGCCGCTCGCCGATCCCGTACATGGCCCGGAGCTTCTGCTTCTCGAGGAGGCGGAGGTGGTACTCGGTCTCCCGGCGGCGGGCCCGGCCGTGCTCCCCCGGCGGGTAGGGGCGCTTGTTCACCGGGCAGTTGGGGCGGCCGCAGATCGACACGCCCAGCCGGCGACACATCCGGTGCCTCGGTCCGAACTTGTTCACGGCCATACAGGGTACCCGCTCGGGGGCGCTCCCGACGACCGACCGGGAGCCCCGAAAGGGCTCCCGGTCCGTCACGTCCGGCCGGAGCTCTCTTTAGGGCCCGACCGTCACCCGCGCGTAGAAGGCGTCCTGGTCCGTGGTGTCGCCGCTGGTCGAGGGGGGCTGGGTTCCGGGGCGGCCGTCCATCCAGAGGAGATGGGCGGTACCCCCGACCGCCGCGATCCCCGTGTAGTCGCCGATGAACTCCCCGGCGCAATTGGCCCCGAAGCCGCTGGCATTCGACGGTGAGGAGGCCGAGCTGACCCGGACCGTCTGGCTCCAGGTGTCGCCGCCGTCGGGCGAGACCACGTACGAATGGTCGAGCATGGCGTCGTCCGTGTACTGGCGGTCCACGAACCCGACATGCACGAAGGCACCGGACGAGTCGATCCAGGCGAAGAACTGGTCGCTCTTCACCGACTCCTGATTGATCGTCACCGGCCGGGCCCACGACTCGCCGCCGTCCTCCGATCGCGTGTACACGATGTCGGCTGACCCGCCCTGCCAGTTCGACCACAACATGTGGAGCGTTCCGTCGTCCCCGACCTCGAGGACGGGGTAGCTGGCGTCACGGAAAGCGCCGTGCGGCAGCGGGCTGGGCAGGTCGTTGACGTTCGCCACGAAATGGTGGGTCCAGGTCTCCCCGCCGTCCTCGGATCGGGACACGAACGCGCGGCCCCCACTCCGGCCCACCGGGTTGTTCCACACCTCGTACGAGACGAACAGGACGCCGTCGGGCGTCCCGTCGTCGTACACCACCGGGGTCGAGAACTGCGCGAATCGATCCGAGATGACCTCGGGCTCCGTCCACGTCTGCCCGCCGTCCGTAGACTTGCTGAACACGATCGGGGACGCCTCGTAGTTCCCCAGCCCGGTCTTGCCCTTCGGCTGGAACGAGAACAGGGCCCACGTGACGTAGACCGCGCCGTCCGGACCAACGGCGATCCACTCCTTGTCGTGGAACACCGACGGATCGTCGTCCTCGATCACGAAGGAGGTGGTCCAGGTGTCGCCCTTGTCGGTCGACTTACTCACGACCACGGAGCTGGCGAAGGCCGAGTGGCCGGTGTCCGGGTTGGCCTGCCGGTTGAAGGCGATGTTGGCGTAGTACACGGCGCTTCCGTCCGGGGCCCAGGCAAAAGCGGGGTCGCCGATGCCTTGGTAGGTGCCCCCGTTCTCCTCGCTGATCCCGGGCATGAACTCGTTGGTCCAGGTGGCGCCGCCGTCGTGTGAGACGTACGCGGCGGCCGATCCGTCGAAGCGCTGCTCCGACTCGACGAAGAACCGGTAGTCGTTCGCGCCCCCGATCAGGTTGTTCGGGTTCGTCGGGTCCATCGATATCGTGGTTTCGTTCTGTGGCGTCTGGTCACCGACGAAGCATGCCGGACCGTTCGGATGATCCCCTGGGTTCCCCGGCTGGTTCGTCACATCGCCCACGATGACGCCCTGGTTCGCGCCCACCGTGATGGGCAGTGTTGTGAACGTGGCCGGCTTCGCGGACGTGGTGGGCTGGGCCGCTACACCGGTCGGCAACACCGTGAGCGCGGCGAGCACGGCGACGAGAGTCAGCGGGAGCGAGATCCGTCTCATGGGCGGCCTCCTTCAGGCGAGAGGAGAGCGATCTCGGCATCCGTTCTATCGATTTGGCGCGTCGACGTCAAACGGCGAGGGGTGGCGCTCAGTCGGGGACTTGGATCAGCCGGCCATCGCGGTCCGGACAGGGCGCCTCGAGCGGCTCGGCCATGATCCGGCCGGGCGGCGGGAGGAACTGGACGAAGCCGTAGCGGTCGCAGGCCAGACAACCGAGCTGGGCGGCGTGCCCGACCTCGAGCCACGGGCCCGGCGAGTGGCCGCTCTCGCGGGCCAGCCGCTCGACCTCGGCCTTCAGCTCCTCCCTGGCGCTCCGGGGGTCCACCCGTCCAGGATACCGAGGAGCCGGGGAATGTCCCCGGTCCGAGGTCGGTTGACCGGGCCCAGGAGGGACGCGTGGAGCACCAACGCATCGTCCGGACGTATCTCGTCCTCACGGCGCTGTTCACGCTGTCCGCCTCCCTGATCTGGGGCATCAACACGCTCTTTCTCCTCGACGCGGGCCTGTCGATCTTCGAGGTCTTCGTGGCCAACGCGGCCTTCACAGCCGCCATGGCCCTGTTCGAGGTGCCTACCGGCGTTGTGGCCGATACCAGGGGCCGGCGGATCTCGTTCCTGTTCAGCGCGTCCATCCTGGCTCTGGGAACCCTGGCGTACGTCGCCGTCGAGGCGATCGGGGGCGGCGTGATCCTGTTCTCGCTGGCCGGAGTGATCCTCGGCCTGGGCTTCACGTTCTACTCGGGCGCGGTCGAAGCGTGGCTGGTCGACGCCCTGCGGGCCACGGACCATCCCGGCGAGCTGGACCGGGTCTTCGCCCGGAGCCAGAGCGTGTTCTGGGCGGCCACCCTGATCGGCACGGTGGGAGGGGGCGCACTCGGCCAGCTGGACCTGTCGCTCCCCTACGTGGTCAGGGCGGGACTCCTGATTGCGGCGTTCGTCGTGGGGTTCGCGCTCATGCACGACCTCGGGTTCACGCCGAGGACCCTTCACCTGCGGGGCATCATCGGCGAGATGCGCAAGGTGGGGCAGGCCGGGATCACGTTCGGATGGCGGAACGGCTCGGTCCGCCTCCTGGTGCTCGAGGCGTTCGTCGTGTCGGGGTTCTTCTTCTGGGCGTGGTACGCGTGGCAGCCGTACTTCCTCGAACTGCTGGGGCACAACCTGGTGTGGGTGTCGGGGGTGATCGCGGCCCTGTTCTCGTTGGCTGGGATCCTCGGGAACTCGCTGGTGGGACGGGTCGCCGTCCCCGGACGCCGCAGGACCTCGATCCTGATCTGGGGCAGCGCCATCACCACGGTGGCCATGGTCCTTGTCGGCGTCGTGCAGATCTTCTGGGTGGCCGTTCCGCTGTTCCTGCTCGGCGCGGTGTGCTTCGGCGTGATGGCCCCGGTCCGGCAGACGTTCCTCCACTCGATCATCCCGACGTCCGAGCGGGCCACGCTGGTCTCGTTCGACGCCCTGCTGGGCAGCCTGGGGAGCGTCGGCGGCCAGACCGGACTCGGCTACCTGTCCCAGGTGCGAGGGATCGCCGACGGGTTCGTGGTCGGCGGGCTGGCCACCTCCGCGGCCGTCGCGCTGTACGCGATGCTGCGCCGCCGCGGCGAGCCAACCGACCGTATCGCCGAGGCCGAGGCGCAGGCGGCCGCTGCCGTCGGCTAGCGGCCTCGGACCGGCCGGGTCCGGTCGGCGTCGCTGGCGCCGGTGGGGAACCCGGCCGCGTCGGTCTCGTCGATCCGCACCGGGCCGGCCCGCTCCAGCACCGCCCGTGCCCGGCCGGCTTCCTCGGGGCCTGCCACCGGAACCGCCACGATCGACCCGGCCTCGGCCTCGAGCGGCCGCTCGTCCTCGTGGCGGCGCTCGGGGCGGACGAACCCCCCGGCGGTGAACCCGACCGTTCCGCCGGCGAACCCGCCGATGACCGCGCCCAGGATCAGCCGGGGAACGACCTCGAGCCCCCCGGGCCATGGCAGGAGGCCCAGCAGGGCGCCGCCGATCACGCCGAGCACGGTCCCCAGTGGGACCCATCGCGCCAGCCCCTTGCTCATGCTCTTCGTGAACGGGCCGACGCTCCCGGGGCCGACCACGGTCGACTCGAGCTCGTCGGCCATCTCGCCGCGGAGGGCGCCACGGCGGTCGACCGCGTGCCCCGGTACGGCCTCGAAGCCGGCTCGCCGCGCTTCGTCCATGGCCCGGCGAGCATCCTCGGGGCGCTCGTAGGTGGCCACCAGGCGGCCTCGATGGGGCAGATCCTGCTCCGGGCCGGTGCTTCGTTCGCTCATGCCCCGGTTCTACCCCGAGCGCGGAGGGCGAACCCGGGCGGTTTGGGGCGTTCGGGTGAAGGGCAAGGCCTGGTCGCCGGATCGAACGGTCCGAGGACCCCACGCCCACCCCGGCCTAGAGATCGAGGAGCGCCGCCCCGGTGGCCTCGTCGAGGGTCCGCCGGAGCTCCCCGTCGAAACGAAGCACGAACAGCTCGAGCGTGGCGCCGACGTGCGCCTCGAACAGGTGGCCGCCCACCGCTGAGCCGTCCCGCTTCCCCAGCGTGACGTGGGCGTGGACCCGCGGTCCCTCCCCTGTCACCGACAGGTTGCCGAGGAACGCCAGCACCTCGGTGTGCTCCTCGACCCGGAACCGGTCGTAGTCCCTTCGCTCGGGATCCAGAAAGCCGAGCTCGGCGTCGGTGAACGCCCCGATCCCGTGGAGCCTGGCGGCGCGGATCCCGTGATCGCGGGCGAACGAGGTGAGCGTCTCGACGACGGCCTCCCCGCGCTCGAAGCGCAGGATGTCGGTGGTGGGATCGAGGCCGCGGTGCCTCAGGGCACGGGCTCCCAGGCCGCCACCTTGGGGTGGTCCTTGTCGACCGGCCCGACCTGAGCGGCGCCCCCCGGAGAGGTGAAACCGGCGATCTCCTCGCTGAAGAACTCGGCGTTGATCGGCGTGAACTCCTTCCATTCGGCCGGCACGTCGTCCTCGGCGAAGATCGCGGTCACCGGGCACACCGGCTCGCAGGCCGCGCAGTCCACGCACTCGTCGGGCTGGATGTACAGCATCCGGCCGCCCTCGTAGATGCAGTCGACCGGGCACTCGTCCACGCAGGACCGGTCCTTCACGTCGATGCAGGGCTCGCAGATTGTGTAGGTCACGTCGGTCTCCTCCTCTAGGCGGGGGCCTGGAACCCGGCGACCAGGGGGTGGTCCGCCTCGTTGGGGCCGACCTGGGCGGCTCCGCCCGGTGATGTGTAGCCGGCGATCTCCTCGGTGAAGAACTCCGCGTTGGCGGCCGTGTAGGGCTTCCACTCGCCCGGCACGTCGTCCTCGTAGAAGATCGCGGTCACCGGGCACACCGGCTCGCAGGCCGCGCAATCGACGCACTCGTCGGGCTGGATGTACAGCATCCGACCGCCCTCGTAGATGCAGTCGACCGGGCACTCGTCAACGCAGGCCCGGTCCTTCACATCGATGCAGGGCTCGGCGATCACGTACGTCATGGCTCGTTCTCCGATTTCCCCTGTTTCGACCGTGCCAACCGTGCATATCGAGTGTACTCCGGCCCGTGGGCCGGGGCGAGCCGGTCAGCGCTCCACGGCAGGATCCGGCGCCGCCGCCATGATCGTCCCCATCAGCGAGGAAACCGCCTCCTGGGCGGGGACCGGGTAGACCACCACGAGATCGGCCCCGGCGTCCCGCCAGGCCGCCAGCCGATCCAGGGCCGCGTCGCGGTCGCCCCACACGCACAGCGCCCGAGCCATCGGCTCCGGGCTCAGCTCCACGCCGTCGCGCTCGAGCTGGCGCCGGTACGCGGGGATGCCCGCGTACATCTCGGCGGCCTCGGCCAGTGCCCCCAGGGCGTGGTCCTCGTCGTGGCCGAGGCAGGCCCGGACGTAGACGGCAACCGTGACCTCGGCGGGATCGCGTCCCACGGCCTCGGCCCCGCTGGCGATCTCCCCCCGGGCCCGGGCCACCCGCTCGGGCGGGCACCAGTTCAGGAGGACACCGTCGGCGGCCCGCCCGGCCAGCTCGGCCATCGACGGCCCGAGCGCGGCGAGGAAGCGGGGGATGGCGTCCCCCATGGCGCGCCCGAGCTCCTCGAGGCCGTCGGCCACCAGGGCCAGCCGCCGCTCCGGACCGCTCCCCACCCCCACGATGGCCCGGCCGGCCGACACACGGTCCACCGTCAGCGCCCCGGCGGCGATGCCGGCAGGCCGGCGGGCCGACAGGGTGACCACGCCGGTGGCCAGGCCGATCCGATCGGTCCGGGGGGCCATCGCGGCCAGGAGGGCGAACGGGTCCCACACGCCGTGGTCGGGCACCCACACCGAGGCGTAGCCGGTGTCCTCGGCCAGCGCGACGGCGCCGGCCACATCCTCGAAGGCCATCGGCTCGCGGACCCACCGGCCGTTCCGGCGCGTGGCCGTGCTGCCGGCAAGCGCCACGGCGGTGCTCGGTTGGTTGTCATCGCCCATCGGCGCGTGTCATCGTCGCACGCCGTGCAGCCGGTCCGCTTCCGAACCGACGACGGGCTCGTCCTCGAGGGTGAGATCCGGGCCGCCGACGGCGTTCCTCGCGGCACCGCCGTCCTCTGTCACGCCCACCCTCGCCACGGCGGGAGCAAGGACCACCCGATCCTGTGGGCGATCCGGAACGACCTCGCGGCCAAACGAGGGCTGACCGTGCTGGCGTTCAACTTCCGAGGGATCATGGGCTCGGAAGGCACCTACGGCGGCGGGGAAGCCGAGCTGCTCGACGCGGCCGCGGCCATCGATCGGGTCCGGGAGGAAGCCGACGGGCCCACCGTCATGGTGGGATGGTCGTTCGGGGCCTGGGTGGCGCTCCGCCACGCTGTGGCCGACCGGCGAGTGACGGCCGTGGTGCTCCTGGGGGTGCCGGTAGCCCAGGAGGTCCGGTCCAAGCGCCGTCCGCTCCCCTCGCTCGGGGAGCTCGAGTCCCTCTCGGCGAAGGTGCTCCTGGTTGCCGGCGACGGGGACGAGTACTGCCCGGCGGCCGAGATGCGGAACCTGGCCGGGTGGATCCCCAGCGCGGAGGTCGTGGTGGTCCCGGGCACCGACCACTTCTTCGGACGGCGGGAGCCCGAGGTGGCCGAGCTCGTGGGGACCTGGGTCGAGTCGACCCTTCAGACGTAGCGCTGCGGCGGGCCCCCCCGGTCCCACCTGGAGGCCTGCCGCCACCGGTGCCGCATCAGGAAGTAGCCCAGCAGAGCGATCCCCACCACGAACAGGATCAGCCCGAGCGCCACGCCGGCGGCGATCTCCAGCACGCCGCCAAGCGAGCCGGTGATGGCCGCGGCCACCAGGATGATGACGATCAGCAGGATCACGGGTACACCTTACCTGGCATGGCGATCATCGTCGGGACCAGCGGCTGGCAATACGGCCACTGGAAGGGCCTGTTCTATCCGAAGGACGTCCCCCAGCGCGACTGGCTCCCGTTCTTCTCCGAGCGGTTCCCGGCCGTCGAGATCAACAACACGTTCTACATGCTCCCTCGAGAGGAGGTCTTCGACGGATGGCGGAAGCGCTCCGCCGAGGGGTTCACGTTCGCGGTGAAGGCCAGCAGGTACATCACCCACGTCCGGCGGCTCCGCGACTGCCGGGAGCCGCTGCGGCGGTTCTGGACGAACACCCGCCACCTGGGACCGAAGCTCGGCCCGGTGTTGTTCCAGCTGCCGCCCAACCTGCGGGCAGATCTCGATCTCCTCCGGTCGTTCATCGACCTGCTCCCGAAGGACATGCGGGCGGCGTTCGAGTTCCGCCACCCGACCTGGGAGAGCGGCGAGGTCCACGAAGCGCTGGACCGTGTGGGCTGCGCGCTCGTGCTCGCCGATCGCCCCGGGGCCCGGGTCGCGCCGGTCATCACCGGCGGCTGGTCGTACGTCCGGTTCCACCAGGGGCGGCGGATGGCCCCCGGCTATCCGAGGGAGAAGCTGCGCCGATGGGCAAAGCGCCTGGCCGGGATCGAGAGCGCCGAGACCTGGGTGTTCTTCAACAACGATCCCCAGGGCGCCGCCGTTCGCGACGCCGTCACCCTCACCGACCTGCTGGCTGGGCGGGGCGCTTCGGTTCGCGGACCGAGTGCCCTGGACCGCAGATAGGTGCGGGCAGCGACACCAGGAAGGTGGCCCCGCCGCCGGGGCGGTCCTCGACCCAGGCCCGCCCCCCGTGCAGCTCGGCGAACCGGGCCACCAGCGACAGCCCGATGCCGGTGCCTGGGGCGTGCGTCGGGGCCCTGGGCCCCCGCTCGAACGGGCGGAACACGGCCTCCTTGAGCTCCTCCGGCACCCCGGCGCCCTCGTCCTCGACCGCCACAAGTACGCCGCCGTCGTCCCTCTCGATCCGGACCCGGACCACGGTGCCGGGCGGGGTGTGCTTCGCCGCGTTCACCAGCAGGTTCTCCAGGATCCGCTCGACCTTGGGCCCGTCGACCTCGGCAACCAGCGGCTCCACGTCGAGCTCCACGCCCCGGCCGCGCACGTCGGTCTCCTCGACGACCCGCCGGGCCAGCGCATCGAGGTCGACGGGGTGGCGCTGGGGCTCGAGGATGCCTCGCTCCATCCGGTCCACGTCGAGGAGGTCCCCGAGGAGCCGCTGGAGCTTCTGGGCGTTCGCGGCCAGCCGGTCCAGCAGCTCGCGCCGCTCCTCCTCCGGGAGGTTCAGCTCGTCCTGCTTCAACGTCAGCGCGTACCCCATCACCGCCGACAGCGGCGTCCGGAGCTCGTGCGAGACCGCCGACAGGAAGGCGTTCTTCATCTCGTCGACCTGCCGGAGGCGCTCGGCGGCCTGCCGCTCCCGGTCGTAGGCGGAGCGAAGGGTCTC
>CALAEC010000208.1 GCA_937890785.1 uncultured Actinomycetes bacterium | reverse complement strand
GGGAAGTCGATGCAGCAGTCGCCGCCGGAATGGGGATGCCCCCGATCGACCGGGTAGTGCGCCAGCCATCCCAGCCAGAAGATATCGACCATGACGACCGCGACGAGGATGGCTTCGAGCATCGCGGCGACACTCTACCCCGAGGGGGTGTCCCCTAATCAACCGACGCAGGGCGTAGGTCGATCGACCCCAAATGTACTAGACGCTCAGCTGACGATGGGGCGATTGGCCTCAGAGGCCGCGGCTCCCTCTCGGGCTTGCGGCGCTCAGTGGGTGCGACGGGCCTTGCCCGCGGGGGCAGCGGGCTCGGGGGTGGGCTGGTCGGTCACTGACTGGACCAGCTCGACCAGCCCGACGAGATTGAACGGCTTGGTCACGTAGGCAGCCACCCCGAGCTGCTGGGCCCGGTCGATGTTCGAGGGCGAGTCCGAGGCCGAGATCACGATGATCGGCGGCAAGTTGTGCCGAAGCTTCAGCCGCTCCAGCACCCCCCAGCCGTCGAGGACCGGCATCATCAGGTCGAGGAGGATGAGGTCCGGGCCCTCCGCCTCGATCTTCTGCAGGGCCACCCGGCCGTTGGCGGCCTCGGCCGTGTCGAACCCCGCCGCCTGCAGGTTCGTCCGCAGCAGCGTGAGGATGTCCGGATTGTCGTCCACGATCAGGACCTTCACAGGCACGTCTCCACCGCTCCCTCGAGGCACGAGGCTACGGGAACTGTATCGGCCTGTGGGGAGGCTCCGCTTGAGGGGCCGCCTAGATCAGCCGGCCAGAGAACAGCAGGCCCACCGGGAGCACGAAGAGCCCGGCGACGAAGAACACCAGCCTCGGAGTGGTGGCGATGATCCAGTCGTCGAGGGCGATCACGGTCCGGCTGAGCGGCCGGTAGAGCAGCGCCAGCAGGACCAGGGTCACCACAGCCACCCCGATCGCCTCGGCCAGCACGACCTGCACGCCCACGGGGTTGCCCAGGATCATGGCGGCTACCAGGGTGTCGGCCAGGGTCGTGATGTTCGCCCCCGCGATGTAGGGCAGGGCCTCCTCCCGGCGGAGGTACCCCTTGCTGGCCAGGGGCACCAGGGCAGTGAGGGCCACCGAAACCGAGAGCGTCAGGAGGGCTGCCAGCGAGCCCAGGAAGAACATCGGCCAGGGCTTGCGGAGCCAGTGGTCGCGGCTCTCGGCGTGGCGTTCCCCGTCCAGCGACGGCAGCACCTGGTCCAGCAGCTTGAACGAGGCCAGGATGACTGCCAGCCCCACCGGGAACAGGAACGGCCCCGGCAGCAGGTTCGAGGCCAGGTTCACGATCGGCCCCCACACCGCGTCGATCACCGTGGTGAGCTCCGACGAGGCGTGCCAGTCGATGCCGCTGAGCCAGCCGGCCTTGAGGATGGCGTAGCCGAGCAGCATCCCCGGGATGTACACGATGGCCGTCATCGACAGGGCCAGCACACCCATCCCCACGCTCTGCTGACGGTTCCGGCTCCGCACGGAGTACAGGAAGCCGACCAGCAGCACGATGAACGCTGCCCCCAGCCGCGAGCCGGTGAGCATCGTGAATGTCTGGAGCTCGTTGAGGGCTCCGGCGGCGAACAGCGCCAGCGAGGCCGCCGCCACGGGCGACCCCGAAAGGACCAGGTACGCCCCCAGCCAACCCAGGCCCAGGGTGCTGACCATGTTGTCGACGGGGAAGGTGCCCTGGAGCCGGGGAGCGATGGACTGGGCCCCCTCCTTCATCAGCTGGATGGCCAGGATGAACAGGAAGATGGCCGCGACGAACGACAGGACCTTCAGCAGGCGCCGGACGGCGGGGCGGGCTTCGACGTTGACGGGCGACGCCTCGAGCGTCGTTGCGCCAGGCTCGGGGGCCTCGCCATTGCCGCCGAGGACGGGCGTGCGCTGCTCGGTAGGGTTTGGGTTGTCGGGTTCCTTCCCCATGCGTTCTCGTGGTCGGGGGCCGGGACAGCCGTACCTTACCCTCATCGGCCGGTCGTGACCCGAGCCGGCCGCTGAGGTACCGCTCCTTGGTACCCTTCGATGATGGCGAGACCGTACGATCCGTCCGAGATCGAGCCGAGGTGGGCGGACACCTGGCCCGCCGAGGACCTGTACGCGGCCGGTGGCGCCGAGGACCCGCGGCCCCGGTTCTACGCGCTCGACATGTTCCCGTACCCCTCGGGCGACCTCCACATGGGTCACGCCGAGGCCTTCGCCATCGGCGACGTGATCCCCAGGTTCCGCTGGATGCAGGGGTACAACGTGCTCCACCCCGTTGGGTGGGACTCGTTCGGCCTGCCGGCCGAGAACGCGGCGATCCAACGAGGCATCCATCCGAAGGAGTGGACCTACGCAAATATCGAGAAGCAGGCCGCTTCCTTCCGGCGGTATGGGGTCTCGTTCGACTGGTCGACCCGGCTCCACACCTCGGACCCCGAGTACTACCGGTGGACACAGTGGCTCTTCCTGAAGCTGTACGAGCGAGGGCTGGCCTACCGGAAGCTGGCGCCTGCCAACTGGTGCCCGAAGGACCAGACCGTCCTGGCGAACGAGCAGGTGGTGGCGGGGATGTGCGAGCGCTGCGGGACTCCCGTGGTCCGGAAGGACCTGGTGCAGTGGTTCTTCAGGATCACCGACTACGCCCAGGCGCTCTTGGACGACATGGAGCAGCTGACCGGATGGACCGATCGTGTCCTGACGATGCAGCGGAACTGGATCGGCCGGTCCGAGGGAGCCGAGGTCGAGTTCGAGCTCGCCGAGACCGGCGAGCGCGTCACGGTGTTCACCACGCGGCCCGACACGTTGTGGGGCGTGACGTTCTTCGTGTTCGCCCCCGAGCACCCCCTGGTCGAGGAGCTGGCCAAGGTGGGCGGGACCTCGGCCGAGGTGGCCGCGCTGCGGGACCGGCTCCAGGCGACGCCGCTGACCTCGCGGGAGCAGGCCGAATCCCGAGAAGGGGTCCGGCTGGGGGTACACGCGGTCAACCCGGTGACCGGGGAGCGGGTGCCGTGCTTCGTGGCTCCGTACGTGGTGATGGAGTACGGGAGCGGCGCGGTGATGGGCGTGCCGGGCCACGACCAGCGGGACTTCGAGTTCGCCCGGGCCCAGGGCCTGGAGGTCCGGGTTGTCATCGAGCCCCAGGGCGAACGGCGCGATGCCGAGATGATGACCGGGGCCTACGACCACGAGGGCGTCATGGTGCGGTCGGGCCCGTTCGACGGGACGCCCAGCCCCGAGGGGATCCCGCGCGTGATCGCCTGGCTGGAGGAGCGGGGTCTGGGCCGGCCCGGGGTGTCGTTCCGGATCCGTGACTGGCTGATCTCGCGCCAGCGGTACTGGGGGGCGCCCATCCCGGTGATCCACTGCCCGACGGACGGCGAGGTCCCGGTCCCCGAGGAGGACCTGCCGGTGCTGCTGCCGGACGACGTGGACTTCTCGCCGACTGGCGAGTCGCCGCTGGGGAAGCACGAGGGGTTCCTGAACGTGACCTGCCCCCGGTGCGGTGGCCCGGCGAAGCGGGAGACGGACACGATGGACACATTCGTCGACTCCTCCTGGTACTTCTACCGGTACCTCTCGCCGAAGGACGACGGGCGGGCGTTCGATCCCGAGTCGGTGGGCCGGTGGATGCCGGTGGACCAGTACACCGGCGGCATCGAGCACGCCATCCTGCACCTGCTGTACTCGCGGTTCATCACCAAGGTCCTGAACGAGATGAGGTTGGTGCCGTTCCGGGAGCCGTTCCCTCGGCTGCTCAACCAGGGCCAGGTGATCATGGACGGCGCGGCGATGAGCAAGAGCAAGGGCAACATCGTGGAGCCGATGCCGCTGGTCGAGAAGTACGGGGCCGACGCGATCCGCGTGACGATGCTCTTCGCCAACAAGCCCGAGGACGACATCGACTGGGCCGACGTCTCGCCGGAGGGCGTGCGCTCGTGGCTGGACCGAGTGTGGCGCACCGTGCACGAGGCCGCCGAGCTCGAGGACGGCGACGCCGATCCGCTCCGGCGCTCCACCCACCGGACCATCCGGGAGGTCACCGACCTGTACGAGCGCTATCGGTTCAACGTCGCCGTGGCCAGGCTGATGGAGCTGACGAACCAGATCCGGGCGGCGCTGGACCGCGGCGAGGGGGCCCGGGAGGCGGCCTCGGCCCTGGTACAGATGGTGGCGCCGATGGCCCCGTTCGTCGCCGAGGAGCTCTGGCGGGGCGTGCTCGGCCGCGAGGGGAGTGTGCACCGCTCGACCTGGCCGACATTCGACCCGGATTTGGCCCGCGAGGAGACCGTCACGCTGGTCGTGCAGGTCGACGGGCGGGTGCGCGACCGGCTCGAGGTGCCCCCGGACGTGTCCGAGGAGGAGGCGGAGCGCCTGGCCCGAGCGTCCGAGGGCGCCCGGAGGACCATCGGTGACCGACGGGTCGCCCGGGTCATCGTGCGGCCGCCGAACCTGGTGAACCTGGTCACGTCCTGACCGTGCTCGACGTTCGGGGGCGGGAGGGGGGCGTCATCGTGTCGGCCCGGGTGCGACCTCGATCGCGCCCAGGTCTCGAGCTGACCGAAGCAGGGCTCGTGATCCGGGTGGCGGCAGTGCCGGAGAAGGGTCTGGCCACCGAGGAAGCCCGTCGAGCGCTGGCCGAGGCGCTCGGCGTGGCGACCTCCGCGGTAAAGCTACGGAGCGGGGGCGCGGCCCGCCGAAAGACCTTCGTGGTCGACGGGATGTCGGCGACCGAAGCGCGGTCCCGGCTCCTGGCCGCGGCGACCGGCTAGCCGACCAAGCGGACGGCCACCATCACTCCGTCGCGGGTCGGCACGATCGTCGACCGGTATCCCTCGTCGCCGGCGACCGCGCGGTTGTGCTCGAGGACGGCGGCCGTGATCTCCTCCTGCCCCGCGTCGTCGATGCCCTCGACCACCCGGCCGGACCACAGCACGTTGTCGCAAAGGTACAGTCCCCCCGGGCGGATCCGGTCGCGGGCCCGGCGCCAGGCTTCGGGATAGCCGGTCTTGTCGATGTCGTTGAAGATCACGTCGAACTCGCCGTCGAGCTCGTCGAACACGTCCAGCGCCTGGCCGACGTGCGATCGCACGCGGTCGGCCAGGCCCGCCCGCCCGAGGTAGTCGGTGGCCCGGGCCTGCTTCTCTGGGTCGTTGTCGGTCATGTGCACCTCGCCGCCCGGCCCGACCGCCAGGGCGAACCAGTACGCCGAGTACCCGAACCCCGAGCCGAGCTCGAGCACCCGACGGGCGCCAATCGCCCGGGCCAGGACCTCGAGCGTGACGCCGACCACGCGACCGACGATGGGGAACTCCCCGGCCGCCTCCTCCATCTCCGCGGCGATCTCGTGCTCGCCGCCCAGGAGGTCGCGCAGGTAGTCCTCGACCCTCGGGTCAACGATCTCGATGCCCATCTCGTCCTCTCGTTTGGGGGATACCGCCGAGGATACGGGTTCGTGTCACAGGCGGCGGGTAGCCTCCGCGGCGTCCTCCCCCTGCGGACCAACGTGAGAAGGAGGCGATGGACGGGGGGTTTCGGGAATGGCTGGCGAGCCTGAACCGTCGTGAGGCCCTGCTGCTCGGCGTGCTCGTCCTGGCGGTGCTCGGCGCCGGGGGGATGTGGTACGTGCGGTCACTCCCCCAGCCCCTTCGGATCCGGGCCCCCACTCCGGCGCCGACGCACGCCACGGCCCCTCCGACCGTGACAGTGCACGTGGCGGGGATGGTTCGTCGACCGGGCGTGTACGAGCTCCAAGAGGGCGACCGGGTGCTCGATGCGATCGAGGCCGCCGGCGGACCGAGACGCGGCGGTGACCTCGGCGGGCTGAACCTGGCCGCGGTCCTGGTGGACGCCCAGCAGGTCGTGGTCCCGGAGCGAGGGGCGGCCGAGCCGGCCGCAGGGACCGCTCCGCCGGCTTCGGGCTCGGCGCCTGCCGGCCAGCTCGTCAACGTGAACACGGCAACGCCCGCGGAGCTGGAGGCACTGCCGGGCATCGGTCCGGTGCTGGCCGAGTCGATCGTGGCGTATCGGGAGGAGCACGGGCCGTTCGCATCGATCGACCAGCTCGAGGACGTCAGCGGGATCGGGCCGGTGACGCTCGAAGAGATCCGCGACCTGGTGACGCTATGAGCAGGTGGGCGCTGCCCGTGGCGGCGGGCGGGCTGTGGGCGGGAGTGCTGGTCGCGGGCGAATGGTCCGGCGCCGTCCTTTCATGGGTGCTTGTCATCGGCGGGCTCGCCGGGATCACGACCGCCGTCCGGTGGGGGAGCGCTGCGCGGCTCCGGTCCCGGCGGCTGGTGGCCTCGTTGAGATTGGAGCCTCCGATCGCGCCGACCGGTCCCCGCGAGCGGGTCCTCCGAGCGGCCGGACTGATCCCGGCGGTCGGCCTGGTCCGCCGAGCTGCCGGCCGACCCGGCCGCCGGATCGCGGCCGTGGGCCTGTGCTGCGTCCTCGTCGGCGCAGGGTGGGCCGGCGTGCGGAACGCGCTGCGGCCCGGGCTGGGACGGCTGGAGGGCCGAAGCGTCGAGTTCCGCGGCACCGCGGCGTCCGATCTCCGCCGTTCCGACTGGGGCTGGGGCGTCGACGTCCGCGTCGAGGAGGTCGTGGCAGACGGACGATGGGTCGAGGTCGACCTCCAGGTGTGGGCGGCGGGGTCTGGAGAGGCTCCCTCGATCGAGGCAGGCCAGCCGATCGCAGGAACGGGCGTCCTGGCGGCCCTCGACCCGGCCGGGTCCGGCTTCGACACCTACCTGGCGAGCCGTGGCACCGTGGCCACGGCCTCGGTCTCCGACCTGGTGGCCAGGGGGCCGCCTGAGAACCCGATGCTTCGGGCGGCTGCGGCGGCCCGAGGGGCGCTCGGCCGAGGCGCTCGGGCGGCGTTCCCCACCCGGGAGGCGGAGCTCCTGCTCGGGCTCGCTATCGGTGACACCTCCCGGATGGATCCCGAGGTCGAGGAGGACTTCCGGGCCTCGGGGCTCGCCCACCTGGTGGCGGTGTCCGGTGCCAACGTCGCCATGTTCCTGGTGCCGGTCCTTGCCGTGGCCGCGCGGCTCGGGTTCCGCCTTCGCGGACGCGTCGTGATCGGCCTCGGCGCCGTGGCCTTCTTCGCCCTGCTGACTCGGTGGGAGCCGTCGGTGCTCCGAGCCGGCGCGATGGCCGCCCTCGCCCTGGCCGGGGTGATGGCCGGCCGCCCCCGGAGCACCGGTGCGTTACTCGGCGCCTCGGTCGTCTCCCTCCTGGTGGCCGACCCGGGCCTCGCCCGCTCGGTGGGGTTCCAGCTGTCGGTGGCCGCGACCGCGGGCCTGGCGGCGCTGGCCGGCCCCCTCGCTCGGCGCCTCGCATTCCTGCCCCGGCCCGTGGCGCTCGCCGCTGCGGCGACGGCGGCCGCCCAGATCGGCGTGACCCCGCTCCTCCTGCTGCACTTCGGCGTGGTGCCCACGGTGACGCTGCTGGCGAACGTCCTGGCGTTCCCCGCAGTTGCGGTGGCGCTGATCGGTGGGTTGCTGGCATCCGGCGCCGCGTTGTGGTGGCCCGGGATGGGCGCGGCGCTGGGCGGGCCGGCAGCCCTGCCGCTCACGTACCTGATCGGGCTGGCGGACCGGATGGCCCGCGTTCCGCTCCCGTCTGTGACCGGCGAGGGACTCCCCGCCGCCGCGGCGGCGGGCCTGGTGGCGCTCCTGGTCGCCTGGCGGCTGCGAAGGGGGCGGGGGCGTGCCGGCCCTTGCGTGGTCGTGGCCGCGCTCGTCCTGGCCGCGTTGGTCTGGCCGGCCAACGGCCTCGGCGGAGCGACCGGCACGGTCACGATGACGTTCTTCGATGTCGGCCAGGGCGATGCCGCCGTGGTCCGAGGGCCGGACGGGTCCACCATCCTGATCGACGCGGGCCCGGAACCGGACCGGGTCGCCGCCGAGCTCGCCGCACTGGGCGTCGGCCGGATCGACCTGGCGGTGGCCTCCCACGCCCACGCCGATCACGTCGAAGGGTTTCCGGCCGTCCTGGCCCGCCATCCGGTCGGGCTCTTTCTCGAGCCCGGCTGCCCGGGCGACTCGCCCTCGTACCAGCGGTTCCTCGACGCGGTACGGGACGAGGCGGTCCCGCTCCGACACCCTCGGGGCGGGACGGTGATGCGCGTGGGCGTCCTGGCGATCCAGATCCTCGGGCCGGATGCGTGCTCGTCGGACTCGCCCAACGACGACTCCTTCGTGATGCGGATCGTCCACGAAGGCACGCCGATCGCACTCTTTCCCGGCGATGCCGAGGTGCCCGCACAGCAGGACCTGCTCGCCGACGAGGACCCGGTCGCCGCGGCCGTGCTGAAGGTGCCCCATCACGGAGGCGATACGTCGGAACGGGAGTTCCTGGGAGCGGTCGACGCCGCGGTGGCCGTGGTGAGCACGGGCCCGAACGACTACGGCCATCCGCACCCTGCCCTCCTGGACACGCTGCGCGCCGAGGGGATGGCCGTGTACCGCACCGACCGCTCGGGGGACGTCACCGTGACGTATGGACCGTCGGGATTCACCGTGACGACCGCCGAGTGAGCATCGCCTCGTCCCCAGGCCCGCCTACAATGCGCCCACGATGACCGATGACGCCCCGTCCGTCCTCCTGCTGTGGGGGGACAGTGCGTACCTCCTGCGCCAGGCCGCGGTCGAGGCCTTCGGCGAGGTCCGGCCGGTCGAGGTCGAGGGTCCCACGTGGCGGCCCGGCGCCACCTCCGACCTGGCCACACCGTCACTGTTCGGCGAGGAGCGCGGCCTCATGATCACGGCGGCCCAGTCGCTGCCGCGCGAGGGTCTCGAGGAGGTGGGCCGGTACGCTTCGAACCCCGCACCCGGCGGCCGGCTGGTGCTGACCTACGAGGTCGGGGCGCGGGCCAAGGGCCCACCGAAGGGTGTCCTGTCGGCGCTGGGCAAGGCCGCCGCGGTCCGCCGGATCGCGGTGGACCGGCGGGACCTGCCCGATTGGGTGCGGCGGCGCGCCGCCGCCAGAGGGATCCCGGCGACCCCCCAGGGTGTCCAGGCCCTGATCCAGACCCTGGGCGAGGACCCCGGGGTGCTCGACCAAGCCGTGGAGCAGCTGGCCTCCTCGCATCCGGAGGACGGCGTCACGCCCCGGGCCGTGGCCGCGCAGTTCCGGGGGCTCGGCGACCGGCGGATCTGGGAGCTGTGCGACGCGGCCTTCGGCGGCGACCCGGCCGGAGCGATGCGGGCCCTGGTGGGGATGCTCGAGGCCGGCGACGAGCCGCTGGTCATGCTGGCCGGGATCGCCTCACGTTTGCGAGACCTGGTTCGCGTGCGCTCCCTCCCACCGAAGACCCCCCTGGCCGAGGTGGCCCGACGGGCAGGGCTGCGGTTCGACTGGCAGGCTCGCCGGTACCGGGATCAGGCCCGGCGGTTCACCCCCCAAGCGCTGTCGGCCATCCACGCCGAGCTGGTCGAAGCCGACCGGGCCCTGAAGCAAGGGGGACGGGGGGACACGGTCCTGGTGAAGGTGGTGGCCAGCATCGGCGAGGTCGCCGGCGACCAGGCCCGGGCCGGCTAGGCCTGGCGGGTCACGGCGCGGGCCAGCTTGGACTTCCGGCGGGCCGCCGTCTTCCGGTGGATCACGCCCTTCGAGGCAGCCTTGTCCAGGAGCCGGGCCGTGGATCGCAGCTGGGTCGTGGCCGCATCGGCGTCGCCGGTCGCCGCGGCCGAGTGGACCTTCTTGGCCTCGGTCTTCAGCCGGGAGCGAACCGCCTTGTTCCCATCCTCACGACGGCGGTTCTGGCGGTTCCGCTTGATCTGGGACGTGATGTTGGCCACGGACGGCCAGTCTAGCAGCGCCCCGATACGATGACCGCGTGACCGATCCCGCGCGTATCCGCAACTTCGCCATCATCAGCCACATCGACCACGGGAAGTCCACGCTGGCCGACCGCTTCCTGGAGCTGACCCACGCCGTGGCCGAGCGAGACATGCGCGAGCAGTACCTCGATCGGATGGACCTCGAGCGGGAGCGGGGAATCACGATCAAGGCCCAGGCCGTCCGGCTCCGGTACGCCGCGGACGGCGACGAGTACGAGCTCAACCTGATCGACACGCCAGGCCACGTCGACTTCACCTACGAAGTGTCCCGGGCCCTGGCAGCGTGCGAGGGCGCCGTCCTGCTGGTTGACGCGTCCCAGGGGATCGAGGCCCAGACGCTCGCCAACCATCACCTGGCCGAGATGGCCGGCTTGGCCGTGGTTCCCGCCGTCAACAAGATCGACCTGCCCGCCGCGGACGTCCCCGAGGCCGTCCGAGAGCTGGCCGAGCTGACCGGCGTCGACCCCGATGACGTGCTGAGGCTTTCGGCCAAGACCGGCCAGGGCGTGCCCGATCTCCTGCGGGCCGTGATCGAGCGGGTGCCGCCGCCCGAGGGCGACGCCGCCGGCCCGGCCCGTGCCCTGATCTTCGACTCGGCCTTCGATCCGTACCGCGGGGTGGTCGCCTACGTTCGCCTGGTCGACGGCGAGCTCAGGAGCCGGGCCCGGATCCGGATGATGGCCACCGAGGCCGAGTCCGAAGCCGAAGAGGTCGGAGCGTTCGCGCCCGAGCCGGCGCCCATGGACCGCCTCGGCGTCGGCGAGGTCGGCTACCTGGTGGTGGGGGAGAAGGACGTTCGCCGGGCCAAGGTCGGGGACACGATCACCCTGGCCGACCGGCCCGCCGCCGAGCCGCTGCCCGGCTACAGAGAGCCGAAGCCGATGGTGTGGAGCGGCCTGTACCCCATGGAGGGTGGCGAGTACCCGGCCCTGCGGGCCGCGCTCGACAAGCTGCGGCTCTCGGATGCGGCGCTGGTGTACGAGCCCGAGTCCTCGCTGGCGCTCGGCTTCGGGTACCGATGCGGGTTCCTCGGCCTCCTGCATATGGACATCGTCCGGGAACGGATGGAGCGGGAGTTCGACCTGTCTCTCCTGTCGACGGCCCCCAACGTGGAGCTCCGGGTCCATCGGGGCGCCGAGGCCGTCGAGGTGCACAACCCATCGGAGATGCCTCAGGCAGGCACGTACGACCGAGTGGAAGAACCGGTCGTGCTGGCCACGGTCATCACCCCGGCCGCCTCGCTCGGCCCGATCATGGAGCTGTGCCAGGCACGGCGGGGCACCCTCGAGGAAATGCGGTACCTGTCGCCGGAGCGGGTGGAGCTGCGGTATCGGCTTCCGCTGGCGGAGATCATCTTCGACTTCTTCGATCAGCTGAAGTCCCGCACCCGCGGGTACGCCTCGCTCGACTACGAGCACGCCGGCTACCAGGAAGCCGACCTGGTCCG
>CALAEC010000207.1 GCA_937890785.1 uncultured Actinomycetes bacterium | reverse complement strand
GGTCCTGGCGCTCTTCGCCGGGTTCGCCGGCCGGCGGACGCCGGCAACCGCCTGATCGGTGGCCGGCCACCTCGTCCACGTCGGGCTGATCGGTGGCGCGGCGCTGGCGTTCGTGGTGTTCGTCGTCCTGGATGCCCGGCGGCGCGGGACGCCGGGGCGGGTCAGGCGCCGGGCCGGCCCTGAGAGAGGTTTGGCCCCCGGGTTGTGTGCCCGGGGGCCGGGGAAAGGGGGTGGAGGGGACTCGCGTCCGCCTCCACGGCGCATCATACCCCTTTCCCCAGAACACAACCACCTCCGGGCGCGTCGGTGCCCGGCGGTAGGATGCCCGCGTGCTCCTCGAGCTGCACATCGCCGGGCTGGGAGTCATCGAGGACGTCACGCTGGAGCCCGCCCCCGGCTTGTCCGTCCTGACCGGTGAGACAGGTGCGGGGAAGACCATGGTCACGATCGGCCTCAGCCTGGCCCTGGGGCGGCGAGCCCGGGCGGGGATGGTCCGGCAGGACACCGAGCGAGCCACCATCGAGGCCCGCTTCGACGTCCGGGCCGTCCCCTCGGCCTCGGACTGGGCCGAGGACGGAGAGCTGATCCTGGGCCGGATGCTCCGCTCGGACGGGCGGAGCACGGCCAGGGCCGGCGGCCAGCTGGCCCCCCTGTCCACCCTGGAGGCGCTCGGCGAGGGATTGGTCGAGGTGCACGGCCAGTACCAGACCCAGCGGCTCCTGCGGCCCTCGGCCCAGCTGGCGTTCCTCGACCGCTTCGCCGGCCGGGAGCACCTCGACCTGGTGGCCCGGTACCGTGCCGCGTACACCGCGCTGCGCCAGGTCCGGTTGTCGCTGGAGCGGCTCGACGGGGAGGCCCGGGAGCGGGAGCGGGAGAAGGATCTCCTGGCCTACCAGGTCCGGGAGATCGAGGCGGCCGCGCTCCGGCGCGGTGAGACGGCCGAGCTCGGCATGGAGGAGGCCCGACTCGCCGGGGCCGAGGGGATCCGGGAGCGGCTGGGGCGGGCCTCGGCCGCGCTGTCGTCCGAGGGCGGCGGGTCCGACGCGCTCCGTGCCGCGGCGGCGGTCGTGGCCGAGGCCGCAGGGATCGACGTGGGGCTCGGCGACGTGGCCGGCCGGCTGGCCTCGCTGGCCGAGGAGGCGGCGGACGCGGCCGCCGAGGTGCGCGCTGCCGTCGAGGGGGTCGAGCTCGACCCCGCCCGCCTGGAGGCCGTGCGCGACCGAATCGCGGCCATCCGAGGGCTGGAGCGGAAGTATGGCGAGGGCGAGGAGGGCGTCCTGGCCTTCGTCGAGCAGGCCCGGGGCCGGCTCGGGGCGCTGGAGGGAGCGGGGGAGGAACGGGACCGGCTGGCCGAGGACGCCGATCGTCTGGAGGCGGAGTGCCGCGACCTCGCCGCGAGAATCACGGCCGGACGCGAGGCGGCCGGCCCGCGGCTGGCCGACGCGCTCGTGGCCGAGCTCGACGACCTCGGCATGCAGGGAGCCACGGTCGAGGTCCGCCTCGACCGCGAAGCCGACCTCGGCCCTGACGGCGCGGAGACGGCGCTCCTGCTGTTCTCGGCCGGCCCCGGCCAGGCCCCGGGCCCCTTCGGCGCGGTGGCGTCCGGGGGCGAGCTCTCCCGGACCATGCTGGCCTGCCGCACGGTCCTGGCAGACCTCGACGACGTCCCCACGCTGGTCTTCGATGAGGTCGACTCGGGGATCGGCGGGCGGGCCGGCGTGGCCGTGGGACGCAGACTGGCCCGCCTGGCCCGCACCGGCCAGGTCCTGGTGGTCACCCACCTGCCGCAGATCGCCTGCTTCGCCGACCGGCACTTCCGCGTGACGAAGCGGAACGGAACGGCCTCGGTCGCCGCGCTCGACGAGGCCGGCCGGGTCGAGGAGCTCTCCCGGATGCTGTCGGGGATGCCCACCGAGGAGGCCGCCACCCACGCCGAGCAGCTCCTGGCCGAAGCGGCCCGGGAGAAGGCGTGATCCGCTGGCGCCGCGGGCGTCAGGAGACCACGGCCCGGGTCGACGGGCGAACGAAGCGTCTGCTGACCCGGCTCCGCCCCGGTGAGGTGGCGGTGATCGACCACGAGGACCTCGACCGGGTGGCGGCCGAGGGGCTGATCGCCAGGGGGGCGGCCGCGGTGGTCAACGCCAGCCCCTCGATCACCGGCCGGTACCCGAACCTGGGGCCGTTGATCCTGGTCCGGGCGGGGATCCCGCTGGTCGACGGCATCGGCCCGCTGGTGATGCGGAAGGTGAAGGAGGGCACGGGCCTGCGGGTCCGCGACGACCGGATCATGGCCGACGGCCAGCTCGTCGGCGTCGGGGTCCGGCAGACCGAGCAGTCGGTGATCCGGGCCATGGACGAGGCCCGGACGCGGCTGGCGGAGCGGTTCGATGACTTCGCCCGAAACACGCTCGACTACATCCAGCGGGAGCGTGACCTCCTGTTTGGCGGCGGCGGGATGCCCGAGCTGGACACGGACCTCTCCGAGCGGCACGTCCTGGTGGTGGTGCGGGGCACCAACTACCGCGAGGACCTGGCCGTCCTGCGCGCCTACATCTCCGACGTGAAGCCGATCCTGGTCGGGGTGGACGGCGGGGCAGACGCGCTCCTGGAACAGGGGTACCGGCCCCGGATCATCGTGGGCGACATGGACAGCGTGTCGGAGACGGCCCTTCGAGCCGGCGCGGAGATCGTCCTCCACGCCTACCCGGGCGGATCCGCCCCAGGGCGAGCGCGGCTGGAGGCCCTCGGCCTCCCGTTCAAGGTCGTGGAGGCGTCGGGGACGAGCGAAGACGTGGCATATCTCCTGGCGCACGAGAAGGGCGCCGACCTGATCGTGGCGGTGGGGAGCCACGGCAACCTCCGCGAGTTCCTGGACAAGGGGCGCCGGGGGATGGCCAGCTCGTTCCTGGTTCGGCTGCGGGTCGGAGAGATCCTGGTGGACGCCAAGGGGGTCTCGCGGATGTACCGGGGCCGGGTCCGCGGCCGGGACATGGCCATCCTGGTCGGTGCGGCGCTGTTCTCGATGGTCGTGGTCGTGGCGGTCTCGGAGCCGCTCCAGCTGTTCCTCCGCCAGCTCGTCGAGATGGGCCGGCAGCTTCTGTTCCGGCTCGGCCAGCTGTTCTAGGCGGCCCTAGAATCACCCCCGTGATCTCGTTCCGGTTCCACCTGATCTCGCTCGTGGCGGTGTTCCTGGCCCTCGGCCTCGGTGTGCTCATCGGCACCACGGTGATCAACCGCGGCATCGTGTCCCAGCTCGAGAGTCGAACCGAGGACCTCTCCG
The DNA here is from genome assembly GCA_937890785.1 of uncultured Actinomycetes bacterium. Classification (GTDB taxonomy): domain Bacteria; phylum Actinomycetota; class UBA4738; order UBA4738; family CALAEC01; genus CALAEC01. The sequence goes on along the minus strand of CALAEC010000207.1, from coordinate 6,726 downwards.
GGCAGCTCGACGGCGTGCGCGAGGAGGTGGCCGACCTCCAGGCCCTCCGCGACCTGTGGACCGCCTTCGGGCTGGAGGCGATGGGGCCGCTCCTGGACGGGCGCCTGGCCGGGTCGCGGGTCTTGGTGGTGGTCCAGGACGGCACCGACGACGGCAGCATCGATGGGCTCCTGGCGTCGCTGCGGGGCGCCGCCTCGACGCCGGAGGACGTGGTCGGGCCGATCTTCCTGACCGGGCGGCTGGCGCTCCGGTCGGACGCCGAGCGCGCCGAGCTCGCGGCGATCCTGGGCGTGTCGGCGTCGGAGGACGTGGAGGTCCTCCGGACCCAGGCCGCCGACATGCTCGCCGACCGGCTGGCGTTCGGGGCGACCGGTGACCGGGTCCTGGAGGAGCTGCTCACCGCGGGGTTCCTGATCGACGAGGGACGCCGTCTCGAGGAGACCGACCTGGGCGAGCTCGGCGGCCCCGGCCAGGTCGTGGTGGCTGTCGCCGGCGGCCCGGCGGGCTCCTCGCTGAACCCCGAGGCGTTCCTGGTGCCGCTGGTGGAGGAGCTGGCCCGGGACCAGGTCACGGTGGCCGCCGGCGAGCCCGTCGACGGCGAGGAGGAGGAGCCCCCGTTCGTGTCGGTGATCCGGTCCGACGGTGACCTGGCGAGCCGGGTGGCCACGCAGGACAACCTCGACCAGATGCCGGGCCAGATCGGCATGGTGGTGGCCATCGAGGACCTCCTGGACGGCGTGGCCGGGCACTACGGCGTGAAGGACGGGGCCACCAGGCCGTTCCCCGAGCTCTGACGGATGCGGGTGGCGGCGGTGGTGGCGGCCCGGAACGAGGCCGGCCGGGTCGGCGCGACCGTGGAGGCGATCCGCTCGATCCCGGGCGTCGACGAGGTCGTGGTGGCGGACGGCTCGTCGGAGGACGGGACCGCAGACGAAGCCCTGGCCGCCGGGGCCCGCGTGCTGGTGGGGCCGGCCCGCGACGGCAAGGGCGGCGCACTGGAGGCCGCGGTCGGGTGGATCGAGCCGGCCGACGTGTACCTGTTGCTCGACGCCGACCTCGGGCTCACCGCCCGGGAGGGCGGGGCGCTCCTCGACGAGGTCCGCTCGGGGGCGGCCGACCTGGCCATCGGGCTCCTGCCCCGCGAGCCCCGGCACGGCGGCTTCCGCCTGGTGAAGCGGGCAGCGGGCGAAGCGATCAGGCGGCTCTCCGGCTTCCGGGCCGCGGAGCCCCTCTCGGGTCAGCGGGCCATCACGGCGGCCTGCCTGGCCGCGGTGCGACCCCTGGCGCCCGGGTTCGGGGTGGAGGTGGCCATGACGGTCGATGCCGTCCGGGCGGGGTTCGGGGTGGTCGAGGTGCCGGTGGCCATGCGGCACGCCCCGACCGGCCGCGACCTTGCCGGGTTCGTCCACCGGGGTCGGCAGGGGCTGGACCTCCTCCGGGCCGCGCTCCCGCGGGCGCTCGGATGAGCGCCGGGCCGGTGTGGGTCGCGGGAGCGGTCGCCCTCCTGGCCGCCGTCCTGCTGGCCCCGGCCGCGCTCCGCCTGGGCCCCCAGCGGCTCCGGGTGGAGAACTGGGCCGGCCGGACCGTCCCGGCGACCCTTGGATGGGCGCTCCTGGCGGGGGGAACCATCGGAACGTGGACGGCGGTCCTGGCCGGGGCCACCGGCGTCGTGCTTGCGTGGGCGGCCGCCGTCCTGGTGTTCGCGACGGGGTTCCTCGACGACGCCCTCGGCCACCACGCCCGGGGGCTCCGAGGCCACCTGGCCAGCCTGCTCCGAGGGCGGCCGACCACCGGGGTGCTGAAGCTGGTGGTGGGGACCGCGCTGGGGATCGGACTGGCCGTCTGGCTGGGGGGCGACGCCGCGCGGGTGGCCGCGGCGTCCGTGGTGATCGTCCTCTCGATCAACCTGTGGAACGTGCTGGACGTCGTCCCCGGGCGGGCCCTGAAATGGGCCATCGTGGTCCTGGCGGCGGTCGTCCCCGCGGCACTCGACCGGCCCACCGGGCCGCTCCTCGCGGCCGGCCTCGGCGCGGCGGTCGGGATCCTGCCGTTCGATCTTCGAGAGCGGGGGATGCTCGGCGACGCCGGCTCGAACCCGCTGGGGCTCCTGGCCGGGCTCGGCCTGGCCGTAGTCCTGCCCACGGCCTGGTTGGTCGTGGCCGCCGTGGCCGCGGTGATGCTTCAGGTGGCCGCCGAGACCGTCACGATCACCAGGATCGTCGAGGCCGTACCCCCGCTCCGATGGTTCGACCGGCTGGGCCGGCGATCGTGAGGCGAAGCCGCCGCCGGGTCCGCCCGCGTCTGGTACAGTGGAGTCCCGGTGGCTGACACGACGAAATTCCTCTTCGTCACCGGGGGCGTCGCCTCGAGCCTCGGGAAGGGCATCACCTCCGCCTCGCTCGGCCGCCTCTTCAAGGATCGCGGGCTTGGCATCACGATGCAGAAGCTCGACCCCTACATCAACGTCGATCCCGGCACCATGAACCCGTTCGAACACGGAGAGGTGTTCGTGCTCGACGACGGCGCCGAGACCGACCTCGACCTGGGGCACTACGAGCGGTTCACCGACGAGAGCCTCCACCGGGGCTCCAACGTGACCACCGGCTCCGTGTACCAGACCGTCATCGCCGAGGAGCGCCGCGGTGGGTTCCTGGGGAAGACCGTCCAGGTCATCCCGCACATCACCGACGAGATCAAGGCCCGCATCCGGGGCATCGCCGAGGCCACCGACGCCGACCTCGTCGTGGTGGAGATCGGCGGGACCGTCGGCGACATCGAGTCGCTGCCGTTCCTGGAGGCCATCCGCCAGCTCCGGAACGAGGTCGGCCGGGAGAACTGCGCGTTCGTCCACGTGTCGCTGCTGCCGCACATCGCACCCACCGGCGAGCTGAAGACGAAGCCGACCCAGCACTCGGTCCGGGAGCTGCGGGCCATCGGGATCCAGCCCGACGCCATCGTGTGCCGCTCCGACCGGCCGATCGGGCGGGGCCTGAAGGAGAAGATCTCGCTGCTCTGCGACGTGCCGATCGAGGCGGTGGTGTCGGCCGTCGACGCCGAGTCGATCTACGAGGTTCCCCTGGTCCTCCACGACGAGGGGCTGGACCGGTACCTGGCCCGGCAGCTCCGGCTCCCCGACGACCCGCCGGACCTCACCGAATGGCGGGCCCTGGTCGATCGGATCCACGGTGCGACCCGGCCGGTCACGATCGGGGTGGTCGGAAAGTACATCGACCTGCGCGACGCGTACCTCTCGGTGATCGAGGCGCTCCGCCACGGCGGCTTCGACCACGGCGCCAGCGTCGACATCCGGTGGGTCGCCTCCGACGAGCTGATCTCCGGCGAGGTCGAGGAGATCCTGGCCGATGTGGACGGTGTGCTCGTACCCGGCGGCTTCGGGGTCCGAGGCGTGGAGGGGAAGGTCGACGCGGTCCGGTTCGCGCGGGAGCGAGGGATCCCGTTCCTGGGGATCTGCCTGGGCCTCCAGTGCGCGGTGATCGAGTTCGCCAGGAACGTGTGCGGCCTCCCCGGCGCGAATTCCAGTGAGTTCGACCCCTCCTGCACCGACCCGGTGATCGACCTGCTCCCGGAGCAGGAGGGGGTCACGGACCTGGGCGGCACGATGCGCCTCGGCGCCCAGCCGTGCCAACTCGTGCCCGGGACGCTGGCCTGGAAGATCTACGACGGCGCCGAGGTCGTGGACGAGCGGCACCGCCATCGGTACGAGGTGAACCCGGCCTACCACGGGATCCTCCAGCAGCACGGCCTGGTCTTCTCGGGCGCATCGCCCGACGGGCGGCTGGTCGAGATGATCGAGCTGCCGGAGCACCCGTTCTTCGTGGCCGGTCAGTTCCATCCCGAGCTGAAATCGCGCCCCACCCGGCCGCACCCGCTGTACCGGGACTTCATTGGGGCCGCGCTGGCCCGCCGACACGCTCCCGAGCGGGCCGCCCTTCCCGCGACCTAGCGGCGCTTCTTCGGGCGGAACGAGGCCTCGAGGTCAGTCGTCGAGAACGCCCCCGCGGCCTCGCCCGACGTGGCGTACCGGTAGAGCGCGGCCTGGAACACGCCGGAGAGCGCCGTGCCGACCGCGATCAGCGCGCCGAGCCCGACGACGCCCACCACGATGCCCACGGGCGGGCTCACCGCGGTCAGCGCCCCGGCCAGGAGGGCGATGGGGAGCGCCAGCAGGAACATGGCCAGGCCGATCGAGACGTTCCCCGTCATCTGCTCGCCCCACCGCTGGCGGAAGATGGAGGCGGAGCGCTTGATGCCTTCGATCGTCCCCACCGGCTCGTAGAGGAGCACGGGGACCACGAAGTAGGTCATCAGGCTCCAGGCCACCCCGATCAGCCCAACGATGAGGTCCCCGATGAATCCGGCGCGTTCCTCGATCGCCCTGAGGATCAGCCCCACCGTGGCCGAGATGGCCGCCCATCCGGCGATCTTCCCGACCCTGGACCGGGCCAGCCGGAGACCGTCGCCGATCGAGGGATCGCCACCGGTGAGCCGGATCGTGGCGGCGCCCACCACCGCGGCGTTGAAGAAGATGCTGACGAAGTAGGAGAGGAAGTAGAAGACCCCGAGGGCGACGTAGTCCACGGCTCGCAGCGCTTCCCTCTCCCGCCCGAGACCCCCGCTCGCCCACGTGGCGCCGGCCACGCTGGCCGTCACCACCAGGATGATGGCGAACGACACGAGCGGGAGCACCATCAGCTCCCGGTCGGCCTTGAGGACCTCCCAGCTCGCCCCGAGCAGCCGGAACCCACGTCTGATCCGCTCCATGCGTCCCTCCCAGGTCGTCCCACCGTAGCACCCGGCCGGACCCGCCGGGTATCCTTCCGGGCGGCGAGGAGGCCGCAGTGATCGTCGGGATCCCCCGGGAGGTCAAGGACAACGAGTATCGAGTGGCCGTGACCCCGGCCGGCGTCCGGGAGCTCACGGTCGCCGGTCACCGGGTCCTGGTGGAGTCCGGAGCGGGCGTGGGGTCCGCGATCCCGGACGAGGCTTACGTGAAGTACGGCGCCGAGCTGGCCGGCTCCGCCGAGGAGGTGTGGGGCTCCGCCGACCTCGTCCAGAAGGTCAAGGAGCCGGTGCCCGAGGAGCACGGCCTCCTCCGCGAGGGCCAGGTCCTGTTCACCTACCTCCACCTGGCCGCCAGCCGCGAGCTGACCGAGGCGCTGGTCGAGCGCGGCGTGGCCGCGGTGGCCTACGAGACCGTCCAGCTGCCGGACGGGCGGCTCCCGTTGCTGGCGCCGATGAGCGAGGTGGCCGGCCGGATGGCCCCGCAGGTCGGGGCGCATTACCTGGAACGGGGGAACGGGGGCCGAGGCGTGCTCCTCGGCGGGGTCTCCGGCGTGCACCCGGCCCGCGTGGTCGTGCTGGGTGCAGGGATGGCCGGCTCGAACGCCGCGTGGATCGCCGCGGGGATGGAGGCAGAGGTGGTCATCATCGACCGCGACGTCGACCGGCTCCGGATGGTCGACCAGATCCACAAAGGGCGGATCCTCACCGTGACCAGCAACCGGGCCGCCATCGAGCACCACGTCGAGCGGGCCGACCTGGTGATCGGGGCGGTCTTGGTCCCCGGGGCCAAGGCACCGGTGCTCGTCACCGCCGAGCTCGTGGCCGCGATGCGGCCGGGGTCGGTGATCGTGGACATCTCGGTGGACCAGGGAGGGTCCGTCGAGACGATCCGGATGACCACCCACTCCGACCCCACCTACGTCGAGCACGGCGTGGTGCACTACGGCGTCGGGAACATGCCCGGAGCCGTGCCCCGCACCTCGACGTACGCGCTGACGAACGTGACGCTCCCGTACGCGGTGGCCATCGCGACCCACGGCCTCCAGCAAGCCGTCCGCGAAGACCCGGTGCTGGCCCAGGGGGTGAACGTGTACCGCGGAGCCGTCACCAGCTCGCCTGTGGCCGAGGCCCACGGGATGGAGCACGCCCCCCTGTCCCGGCTGATCCCGGGCGTGGACTGATCGCGGTGGGGCTGGCCGATCCCGTGGGACGGTTCCTCGACCACCTGACCGTAGAGCGCGGGCTGGCCGCCAACACGATCGAGGCGTACCGGCGTGACCTCGGTCGCTACGTCGAGTTCCTGCGGTCGCGCGGCGTGGACGATCCGGCCCGGGCCGGCCAATCGGCCATCAGCGCGTTCGTGGCGAACCTCTCCGGCACGGAGTACGCACCGGGGCGGAGATACCGGGCCTCCTCGGTGGCTCGGGCGCTGGCCGCCGTCCGCTCCTTCCACCGGTTCCTGGTTCGAGAGGGCGACTCCGAATCGGACCCGGCCGAGGCCGTGGCCAGGCCGAAGGTGCCCCGGAACCTTCCCCGGCCGCTCACGGTGGACGAGGTCGCCGCCATCGTGGCTGCTCCCGGCGAGGACGGCAGCCCCGTGGCCCTCCGGGACCGGGCCATCCTGGAGACGCTGTACGGCGCCGGGCTTCGGATCTCTGAGCTCGTGGGTCTCGACGTCGATGACGTCGACGTGGAGGAGGGGAGCGTCCGGGCGGTCGGCAAGGGGTCCAGGGAGCGGCTGGTGCCGCTGGGGCGGTACGCGGTCCGGGCCGTCCAGGCCTACCTGGTGCGGGGACGGCCGGCGCTGGCCGGGTCACGGTCCCGCGGGGCGCTGTTCCTGAACCAGCGCGGCGGCCGGCTCACCCGGCAGGGGTGCACGAACATCGTGAAGGCCATGGCCCGCCGGGCCGGCCTCCGGAAGCG
>CALAEC010000206.1 GCA_937890785.1 uncultured Actinomycetes bacterium | reverse complement strand
CGAGGTGCATGTACTCGCTGCACGGGTTCGAGGCGTTGATCCGCCCCGAGGCCGGGCTGGTGTGCCAGTCGTTGATCGTGGTGTCGTACTGCATCCCCGGGTCGGCGCACTCCCATGCCGCCTGGGCCACCTGGCGCATCAGGTCACGGGCCCGAAGGGTCTTCAGCGGCTCCCCACCGAGGACCGCCTTCAGCTTCCAGTCCCGGTCGTCGAGGTAGGCCTGCATGAACTCGTCGGTCACCCGCACCGAGTTGTTGGCGTTCTGGTACTGGACCGAGTAAGCGTCCTTCCCGTCGAGGTCCATGTCGAAGCCGGCGTCCCGCAGCGCCCGCTGCTTCCGCTCCTCAACCGCCTTGCACCAGATGAAACCCTCGATGTCCGGGTGGTCGACGTTGAGGATCACCATCTTGGCGGCCCGGCGGGTCTTGCCGCCTGACTTGATCGTGCCGGCCGAGGCGTCCGCGCCGCGCATGAACGACACCGGACCGCTGGCCGTTCCCCCGCCCGCGAGCGGTTCCTTCGAGGAACGGATCCGCGACAGGTTGATGCCCGAGCCGGAGCCGCCCTTGAAGATCGTCCCCTCCTCGACGTACCAGTTGAGGATGGAGGACATCTCGTCGTCGACGGCGAGGATGAAGCACGCCGAGCACTGCTGGGGGGTGTTCGGCACGCCGACGTTGAACCACACCGGCGAGTTGAACGCGGCCTTCTGGGTCACCAGGATGTGGGTGAGCTCGTCGGCGAAGACGTCGGCGTCCTTGTCCGAGGCGAAGTAGCCGTCCTTCTTGCCCCAGCCGGTGATCGTGTCGACGACCCGGGAGATCAGCTGGCGGACGCTGGACTCGCGCTGGGGCGTGCCGAGGGGGCCGCGGAAGTACTTCTGGGCCACGATGTTCGTGGCGTTCTGGGACCACGTCTTGGGGAACTCGACGTCGCGCTGCTCGAAGGCGTTGCCGCCCTCCTTGAAGTTCGGGATGACGGCGTCGCGGGTCTCCCACTCGACCTCGTCGAACGGGTGCGCCCCCTCGGTGGTGAAGGATCGCTTGAAGGTGAGACCCGTGGTGCGGACATCGTGTTCCCTGGTGGCCACCGTCAGACCTCCTAACTGGGGAAGAGCGACAAGAACTACAGCCCTGTGATTCTTCTCCCTCGGGACCTCGGTGTCAAGGGGCGTCTTCGAATATTGTCGCACTATCTTGCGGTTCAGCCCATGACAGACCACAACATGTTGTGGTTGGACGCCGCGGATCGTTCAGGGGCGCCCGGAGCGCTTCGGCTCCCGCTTCTGGAGCATCAGGCCGAGCTCCCGCTCGAAGTCGGTGACCTCCTGGAAGTCCTTGTACACGGACGCGAACCGAAGGTAAGCCACCTCGTCGAGGCGGCGGAGCTCGCCGAGGACCTCCACGCCGAGCTCCTGGGAGGTCACGTCGGGCCCGCGGCGGCGGACGGCCTCCTCGACCCGACCGGCCAGTGCGGTCACCTGCTCCTCGGTGACGGGGCGGTTCTTGATGGCCTTGCGCACGCCCTCGACGAGCTTCTGCCGGTCGTACGGCTCCTTCGAGCCGTCACGCTTGATGACCCGGACGAAGGCCCCCTGTCCCCGCTCGAACGTGGTGAACCGCCTGCCGCACGAGGGGCACTGACGGCGACGCCGGATCGCCGTGCCGTCCTCGGCCGGCCTGGAGTCCACGACCCTCGTGTCCGGAGCGCCACACCACGGGCACCGCATCGCACGCCCTCCTTCCTCGGGCGCAACATCTTGGACCCGGCGCGGCGGCATCGCAACATGTGGTGGTGCCATAATCCGGCCATGCCCCTCGACGTCGAGCTGGGCCTGCGGCTGCTCGGTGCCGCAGTGGTCGGCGCGCTGATCGGGTTCGAGCGGGAGCTTCGAGACCAGCCCGCGGGCTTCCGGACCCACATCCTGGTGGCCCTGGGGTCGTGCGTGTTCACGGTGATCTCCGCGTACGGCTTCGGCGAGCTTGCCGGCGAACGCGGCTACGTGCGGGTGGACCCGAGCCGCATCGCCGCCCAGATCGTCACCGGGATCGGCTTCCTCGGCGCGGGGGTCATCTTCCGACAGGGGCTCACCGTGCGCGGGCTTACCACCGCGGCCAGCCTGTGGGTGACCGCCGCACTCGGGATGGCGGTCGGGGCCGGTGCGTACCTCGTTGCCGGGGCCGGGTCGGCCGTGGCGCTCCTGACGATCGTGGCCCTCCGACCGGTTCGACGCGCCGTTCGGGGGCTGCGGCGAGAGCAGGAGGAACTGATCCTCCAGGTCCAGCCGGAGACCCCGCTCGACCAGCTCATGAAGGAGCTGGGGACCGCGGGGATCCGGGTCGATCACCTCCGGGTGGCCGACGAGGGCGAGGACCGCACCGAGCTGGTGCTCTCGGTCCGGATCCCGCCGCAGACCTCGACCGAGGAGGTCATGGTCATGATCCGGGGGATGCGGGGCGTCCGCGGCGTCGAATGGAGCCGGTGACCGAGGCCGGCCGCCCCGGGTGAGGGCGGCCGGCCGTTCCGATCTACGGTCCGGACGGGACCGTCCGTATCGAGTCGCACCCGAAGAAGGAGTGGACGCCGCCGCTCCCGTCGACCCAATCCCCCTTCACGCACGCCTCGGTGTCACCGGCCTCGAGCCCGGTCTCCCTGGTCCGGAAGTGCAGGACCATATCGAGGTCGCCGTCCATGGTCACCTCGTCGAGCTCGAACGCATCCTCGATGTGTCCTCGACGGTGGGCCTCGAACGCGCCACCGGTCTCGGCGAACACCTCGTCGGCCGGCCCGAACCGCACGCTGAGCGGGTCGATGGACGTGGCGTCGAAGGCCACGGGCAGCCCGCCCTCCCCGGCCGCGGTGGTCAGCACGGCCACCGGGATCACCCCCTGATTCCGGACGTTGACCGAGTTCGGGGAGCCGCCCGGCTTGATGTTGATGAGCACCGGGACCACGCACTCGATCTCCAACACCACCTCGGCCTCGTTGTTCGCCGGGTTCGGATCGGTATCGGCCGCGTTCGCCGGGGCGATGACGTTGGTGAAGGTGAACGTGTGGGAGCTCGGTTCCTCGCAGCTCACGGTGAACTCCTCCCCCACCTCTCGAAGCTCGCCCTCCTCAAGGGCCGGCTCCGCCAGCACGAGGTTGGTGGGCGTGACCGTTGCCCCCGGGCTGGCCGACGCCGTCAGGGTGAGCTCGGCGTCGATCGGTGACGAGGGCCCGTTGTTCGTGATGACCTTGCGGAAGGTGATCGTCGCATCGTCCCCCACCAGGAGCTCGGTGGGGGGATCGATGGCCTCGAAGGAGACGATCTCGAGGTCGGCTTCCGCCACCACGGTGGTGCTCTCGGAGTCGGCGTTGTCGGTCGCGTCGGGGTCCGGCAGATCCGAGGTGACCGAGGCCGTGTTCGTGATCGTGGTCGGTCCTCCCGACTCGAACACCAGGTCCGCATCGACCAGCACGGTGATCGTGAAGCTCGTCGAGCCCCCGCTCGGGATGGTGCCGAGCGTGCACGTCAGTGTGCCGGGTGGCGCCTCGACGCAGGAAGCGGTGGAGCTCACGAAGGTGACGTCGGCCGGGAGAACGTCGGTGACGACCACGTTGGTCGCCGCGTCGGGACCGCCGTTCGCGACCGTGATCGTGTAGTCGAGCTGGGCTCCCGCCGCCACAGGATCCGGCGAATCGCTCTTGGTGATCGACAGATCAGCGGCGAAGGGGAGGATCCGGGCCGTGTAGATGTCCATGGTGGCCAGCGCCCCGGCCGGGTTGTCGCCGGTGCTGTTCGAGTTGTCGGCCCACGCAGGGTGGGCCACCCCACCTTCGAAGGCCAGGCCCGTGTAGTCCCCGTAGTCGAGGTCGGCGCAGCAGGCGGCGGGCGGCTGGGCACCATCCTCGTCGGACGTGCCGGCGCTCACCCGGACGTTCGCGAGGAACGTGGCGCCACCATCCACACTGAACGTCGCCCAGAGCTGGGCGTCGTTGTTGGCGGTCCCGTCGATGTCGTTGGCGTTGGGGCCCGACCCGTCGTCCAGGCGGGTATCGTGCCAGGAGAACGCGATGTCCCCCGAGCTCTGGTCCACGGCGATGCGTGGGAGGAACTGGCTGCGGGTGGTGGCGTCGTCGTTGACCTGGGCGGGAGCCGACCAGGTCGTCCCGTCGTTGTCCGAGAACCGGAGGAAGATATCCATGTCGTTGCTCTCGTCGGGTGCCTCGTCCGTGTACACGAGGTAGACCCGACCGTCTTGCGCCCCGCCCGACCGGTCGTACGCCAGGCCGGCCTCGGCATCCACGGAGCGTTCCGGCTGTGCCGGGATGAAGTCGAACCCGCCCACGTTCGTGGTCGTGGCCGTCACCGCTGCTGCGAACCCTCCCGCGCCCACGCCGTCGGCGTCGAGGTTCGTGAAGATCGTGGCCGGCCCCTGGCCGCCTGAGGGGATCTGATAGGTCACCAGGACCTCGCCGCCGGGGCCGATGGCGATGTCCCCGAAGTTCCCGCCGGCGGAGCCGGGCGCGGTCTGTGGGGCGCTGAACGCCCCCACCGTCCCCAGCCCGGTGACGGTGGCACCGGCGGCCTGGACCCCAACCGCCGCGCTCTGCCGCCACGTCACCCACACGGCTCCGGCACCAGTCGTGACCGTGGGCTGGTCGAGCGACGGCCCGGTTGCCACCGGACCGAGGCTGGTGAACGTGGCGCCGCCATCGGTGCTGACGAACACCTCGATGGTCCGCCCCCCTCCAGCCGGGAACCCGAGGTAGCCGACGAAGAGGTTGCCGAACGCGTCCCAGGACACCGTCGGGTCGCAGCACGCCGGCGTGAACCCGTCACCGCCGGCGCCCGTGCCGGTCCCCAGGGCCCCCGTGGTCCAGGTGGTGCCGCCGTTGGCGCTTCGAGCGGTGAAGACTCCGCTCAGGGCCCGCGTCTCGTCGTTCGACTCCACGAAGACCCGCTGTGTGTTCGTCGGATCGATGGCCACGGCCGCCTCGAGCTGGTTGCCCGCGGCCCGGCTGACGTTGACGTTCGCGCCGACCACGGGCGGGATGGCCGAGGCCGTTCCCGTGGACAGGGCCCAGGTTGCCACGAACGTGGCCACCGCGGCGAGGATCGACCGAACCCGGAACCGAGCGCGCATTCCGACCACCCCCCTGTCTCCCGAATGAACGGGATCACTGTGATCGAGCGTGCACAACCCGGTCAAGCGGTATTTTGGGGGACACGGTCGGACGATTGGCCTGATCCGGGAACCTTCCGCTCCGGGTCATCTTCCAAGCCGGTGCGAGGGCCGACCATGACAGACGCCACGGCCGTTCGAAGCCCGAGGATAAAGGTGGCCGCCGTATTGATCGCCGCGCTGGCCGCTTCGAGCGTCGGATGCTCGGAGCCGTCAAGCCCCGGCGCAGGGGGCACGTCAGGGATCACCGCTCCCGAGGGACCGGCCTCCCCGGCCGCCGGCGACATCCAGGAAGCCGAGGGGCCCATGCTGACGGTCAGCTCGCCCGCATCGGGAGCGACCGTGACCGCTCCGGTGTCGATCCGCTACCAGGTCCACGGCATCGAAGTGGGCGAAGGTATGCACCTGCACGCCTTCATCGACTCGACCTCGGCCACGCCCATCGAGATCGCGATCCAGGGGTCAACCGGCGCGGCGGTCCTCCCGAGCCATCCCCTCCTGGGGGGCCGTCGGGACCTGATCCTCGAGCTGGCCCGGGCTGATCACCGTCGCGTCCAGGGCGCCAGGGTCGTCCTGCACGACCTGATCATCGAGGGCGAGCGCAGCGGCTGAGCCCGAGGGGGGCCTCGTCCGCGCCGTCGGTCAGGGCAACGGCAGGATCAGGGTCTGGCCCTCGAGGATGGCGCCGCCGCCCAGGCGGTTGCCGACGCGGAGCTCCTCCACGACCGGTCGTGGATCGCCTTCGGGGCCCACCAACCTCCTGGCGATCTCCCACAGGGTGTCGCCCTCGGCCA
>CALAEC010000205.1 GCA_937890785.1 uncultured Actinomycetes bacterium | reverse complement strand
CCGCCGTGCCTTCCGTAGCCTCGGCTCCCCAGCCCACCGGGAGGGCACATGCCGCCCACACCATCACAAAGACGCAGCGCAGGCTCCGGGATCCGCACGGTCCTGGTGGGCACGCTTGCTGTGGTCATCCCGATCCTCTCGGGAAGCGGAGCGGCCGGACAGGTGCCCACCCCGGAGCCCTCGCCGACCGAGTCTCCTGCTCCCCCACCAACCCCATCCCCGGAGCCGCCACCTTCTCCGGCGCCGGCGCCGCAGCCACCTCCCAACGCCTCAACCAGCGTCGGCGGGAAGCAGGGCGGGGAGGCCTGGACGGCCAAGGATGAGGGCGGTTCTCGATCGCGGCCCAGGAGCCGGCCCCAGAGGCACGGCACGCGCCTGCTGCCCGATACCTGCGCGCGCCTCGCGGGAGTCGCCGCACCCGGTTGGGGCGGCCCCTCCAGCACGACCGGACTCGAGGGCATCCTGTCCCGGTCGCCCGGGGGGGAGGCCACCATGACCTCGTTTCTGCGGGTGGCCGGACCGTTTCCCGTCGCCGGACCGGCCTGGTGGACGAACGACTGGCACGTCCGGCGCTGCGAGCCATACCCTCATCTCCACGCGGGCCTGGACATCTTCGCCGACGCAGGGACGCCGGTGGTGGCGACTGCGGATGGACGGGTCAGCCAGAACACGAACCACGCCATCGCCGGACTGAGCGTGGAGATCGTCGACGAGCATGGGATGCAGTACTTCTACGCACACCTGAGCCGGATCGCGCAGGGGGTCTCTGTCGGAGCTCGGGTGGAGGTCGGTGACGTCCTCGGGTTCGTCGGCGACACGGGGAACGCCAGAGGAGGCCTCCCCCATCTCCATCTCGAGATCCAGCCCGGAGGGGTACCGGTCCCTCCCAAGCCGTACGTCGATCGCTGGTTGGTGATCGCGGAGCGGCGAGCCCGCCGGCTGGTCAGGGAAGGCGCGCGGATGAACGCCTCCTGGCGGACCCCTCGCGACGAGGGCACGGCGTTCCGGACGATTCCCGCACCGCTCCTCGCCTGGCCCTCCCTTCGCCTCGGTTCAGCGTGGCATCGCTCGATCCGGCCCATGACGGCCGCGGTGCTGGGAGCGGCGATCCCGGTGGGGGTCGGGCTGGTGTGGCGCGCCGGCCGAAGGCGTCGACTGGCGTGGCGTCAGCTGGCGGGGGCGGTGCGGATCAGCGCGGGTCGCGGGGAGCCCGCGGCAGGCTGAACCGCCCACCTGGAGCTCGCTGTGTGGGCGAGGGGGGAGTCGAACCCCCACCCCCTTGCGGGGACATGGTCCTGAACCATGCGCGTATACCGGATTTCGCCACTCGCCCGGCAGTCAAATCCTAGCAGGTGGCCGCGAGCGCTCTTCCGGGCCGGCCTGCTTCGGCCCCGGGCCTATAATCCGGGCGATTCGACATCTCCGGCCGAGGGAATCGACCATCCGATGGGCGTCCTCAGGAACTTCGAGAGCAGGCTCGAACGGGGCATCGAGGGCTTCTTCAAGGCGGCGTTCCGCTCGGGCCTCCAGCCGATCGAGCTGGCCAAGCGGATCCTCCGACAGATGGAGGCGAACAAGACCGTCGGCGTCCGCGAGGTGTGGGTGCCCAACCGCTACGTGCTGGTGGTCTCCGCCGAGGACCGCGAGCGGTTCAGCGGCGCCGAGGGCGCCCTGGTGCGCGAGCTCGAGACCGTGGTGACCGAGGGGGCCCGGGAGAACGGCTGGGGGCTGGTGGCCAGGCCCGAGGTCGTGTTCGAGACCGACGAAGGGCTGAAGCGGGGCGACCTGGTGGTCCGGGCCGAGTTGAGCGAGGCCACCGGCCCGGCGACCGCGGGGTCGGTCCCCGTCCCGGACGCCGCGGGGGCCCGGCTCGTGCTCGCCGACAACGGCCGGGAGTGGTCGCTGGACCGCGATCGGTCGGTGATCGGGCGCCTGACTGGCTCGGAGATCGAGGTCGACGACCCCGGCGCCAGCCGTCGGCACGCCGAGATCCGCCGGCAGGGCGACCGGTACGTCGTCGTCGACCTCGGCTCCACCAACGGCACCCTGGTCAACGACAGCCCTATCTCCGAGGCCACCCTCGAGGACGGCGACCGCATCACCATCGGCCGGACCGTCCTCGAGTTCCGGAGGCGATGATGCCCCCGTTCGTTCTCACCGTCCTGAAGATCGTGCTGCTTCTGCTCCTGTACTTCTTCGTGTGGCGGGCCGTCCGTGCGGTCGTCCTCGACCTGTACGGGGGCCGTGTCCGGGAGCGGCGGGCCCGCCCGGCGGAGCCGAGGCCGAAGCGCGGCCGATCCCGGGGAGCTCCCTCGAAGGTCGTGGTCCTCAACGCCGATGGCGGACGGGTCAGCACGCACCGCCTGACCGGGACGATCCAGATCGGCCGGGGCACGAACTGCGATATCCGTCCCGACGACACCTACGTCTCCCAGATGCACGCCCGCATCTCCAACCGCAACGGCGCCTGGGTGGTCGAGGACCTGGGCTCCACGAACGGCACGTACCTGAACCAGCGGAAGGTCACCGGGCCGACCGGCATCTCCCCCGGCGACCGGATCCGGGTCGGCAAGACCGTGGTGGAGGTCCGGCGATGAGATTCGTGATCGGGGCCCGAACCGACGTCGGGAGGGTGCGGGAGGGGAACGAGGACTCCTACGTGGTGCAAGAGCCACTCTTCGCCGTGGCGGACGGGATGGGAGGACACCAGGGCGGAGAGGTGGCCTCGAGCCTTGCGCTGGAGGCGCTGCTGAACGCCACGGACGGCGCGGCTCTGGCCCAGGCCGTCCAGGACGCGAACCGGGCGGTGTTCGAGCGGGCCGGGCGCGACCCGGCCTTGGCCGGGATGGGCACCACGCTCACCGCGTTCCTTGCCGACGGCGAGACCCTGCGGCTCGCGCACGTGGGCGACTCCCGTGCGTACCTGCTTCGGGACACCGAGCTCCAGCGGATCACCACCGACCACACCGTGGTCGAGGGGCTGGTCGAGAAGGGTGAGCTCACGCCGCATGAAGCGTCGATCCACCCCCAGCGGAGCATCCTGACCCGGGCCATCGGCGTCGAGGGTGAGGTCCTGGTGGACCAGGCCTCGATCCAGGTCCGGCCCGGCGACCGGCTCCTGCTGTGCAGTGACGGGCTCACCGGGATGGTCGAGGACGAGCACATCCACCGGATCCTCCAGGAGCAGCAAGACCCGCAGGCCGCCGCCGACACACTCGTCGAAGCTGCGAACGAAGCCGGCGGGCAGGACAACGTGACCGCGGTCGTGATCGACGTGGTCGATCAGCAGGCGGCCCCCGCGGAGACCCCGGCCGCGCCGGCCCCGAGGCCGACGGAGCGCTTCGCCGTCAAGGGAGGGCGACGACGGTGGCCCTGGAGGGTTCTGGTGTGGATCGTGGCCGTGCTGGTCGTGCTGGGAGGCGGCCTGTTCGCGGCGAAGCGCCTGTTCGTGGACCGCCAGTGGTTCGTCGGCGTCTCGGAGGGGAACGTGGCCCTCTACCGGGGGATCCCCGCCGAGCCCCTGGGCTTCGATCTGACCTCGCTGGTCGAGGAGACCCAGATCCCGGCGGACGCGGCCACCCAGCTGGCGGAATACCGGGATCTCGAGGAGGGGATCACCGCGGAGAGCGAGGAGGAGGCCCGCTCGATCATCGCCCAGATCCAGGCCGACGTGGACGCGCAGCAGCCGGCCGGGACGCCGTGAGCGTCGCCGCACCCGACCGGGCCCGGCGGAACACCGAGCTGGCCCTCCTGATCCTGGCGATCCTCCTCGCCGTCGGGGCCTACGCCCTGGTCGGGCTGGGCCTGGAAGGCAAGGTCCCGGTGGGGCTGGCGGGCTACGGCATGCTGCTGGTGGGCGGCTACGTGTTCGCCCATCTCGTGGTGCGCTGGCTGGCGCCCCAGGCCGACCCGGTCTTCCTGCCGACCGCGGTCCTTCTGGCGGGCCTCGGCTTCGCCATCATCTACCGGCTCGACCCCGGGCTCGCCGGCGCGCAGACGCTGTGGCTGCTGCTGGGCCTGGGGCTGTTCGCGCTGACCCTCGTGGCGATCCGCGACCATCGCCAGCTCGACCACTTCACGTACACGATCGGCCTCCTCGGCATCATCATGCTGCTGCTCCCACTGGCGCCGGGGATCGGCCGGACCGTTCGGGGTGCGAGGCTGTGGGTGGGCATCGGCCCGCTCCAGTTCCAGCCGGCGGAGATCGGCAAGGTCCTGCTGGTGATCTTCCTGGCCTCCTACCTCAACGCCCGGAAGGAGCTCCTGGCCGTGGCCACCCGCCGGCTGGGGCCACTGGCGCTCCCCGAGCCCCGGCACCTGGCTCCCCTCCTGGTGGCCTGGGGGCTGTCGCTGGTCGTGCTGTTCCTGGAACGTGACCTCGGCTCGTCGCTCCTCTTCTTCGGGATCTTCGTGGTGATGCTGTGGGTGGCCACCGGGCGGGCGGCCTACCTGGTGCTCGGCGTGCTGCTGTTCGCCATCGGCGCGACGTTCGGGTACCTCGCCTTCGACCACGTCCAGGACCGGGTCACGGTGTGGCTGAACGTGTTCGACCCCAGGCTGATCCGAGACGAGGGGTTCCAGCTTGCCCAGTCGCTGTTCGCCATGGCCACCGGGGGCATCGCCGGGACTGGGCTGGGCGAGGGCCAGCCGGGCTTCATCCCCGACGCTCATACCGACTTCGTGTTCGCCGCGGTCGGGGAGGAGCTGGGGCTGCTGGGCACGATCGCGCTCCTCCTGCTGTACGTCCTGCTGATCTTCCGCGGGTACCGCGCCGCGGTCGGCTCGCCCGACGGCTTCGGCCAGCTTCTGGCCGCTGGGCTCTCGACGATCCTGGCGCTGCAGACGTTCGTGATCATCGGCGGCGTCACCCGGTTGATCCCGCTGACCGGCATCACGTTGCCGTTCGTCTCGTACGGCGGTTCGAGCCTGGTGGCCAACATGGTCCTGCTCGCGCTGCTCGTCCGGGTGTCCTCGGGCGCGGTGGGGCGTCCGGCCGAGGACGCGGACAGCACGATGTTCGTGCGGGCTGCCAGAGAGCGGGGCGGCTGATGGAGCGACAGATCCGGCGGCTGGCCATCGCGTTCCTCGTCCTGTTCGGGGCCATCGCGTTGAACCTGAACTACATCCAGGTGGTGGCCGCCGATCGGATCGCCAACAACAACGCCAACCGACGGCTACTGATCCAGGAGTACGAGGTGGACCGGGGCGACATCGTGGCCGCCGACCACCGAACGGTGCTGGCCGACAGCGAGGCCACGGGTGGGGACCTCAAGTACCAGCGGCGCTACCTCGAGGACCCCGAACTCGGGTACGGCCACATCACCGGGTACCACTCGTTCATCTTCGGCCGGACCGAGCTCGAGCAGTCCTACAACACCTACCTCTCGGCTCGGGCAGCCGAGCTGTTCCCCCAGCGACTGATCGATCAGATCCTCGGCCGGGACGAGGAAGGGGCCGGCCTGGTGCTCACGATCGATCCCGAGCTCCAGCGGATCGCCGCCGAAGGGCTGGGCGGACAGGAAGGCGCCGTGGCGGCGATCGATCCCCGGACCGGCGCGGTCCTGGCGCTGGTGTCGAACCCCACGTACGACCCGAACCCACTGGCCTCGCACGACCCGGACGAGGTACGGACGACCTACCGCCAGCTGCGTCCGCGGCAGCCGGACTCCCCTCTGGTGTCCCGGGCCACCGACACGTTCTTCCCGCCCGGGTCTTCGTTCAAGATCGTGACCGCGGCGGCGGCACTGGAGAGCGGCCGGGGGCCCGACTTCACGCTCCCGAACCCCCCGAGCCTCGACCTGCCGCAGACCACCGAGAACCTCGACAACTTCGGGGGCGGCCAGTGCTCCGGCGGCTCGCAGATCGACATGGCCTCGGCGCTCCAGCAGTCGTGCAACGTGTACTTCGCCCAGCTGGCCATGGAGATCGGCGCCGATACGCTCGTCGAGCAGGCCCGCCGGTTCGGCTTCTCCGAGGACATCCCGTTCGACATCCCGTTCGTCGAGAGCGAGATCCCCGACCCCGGAGCGTTCGAGCTCGACATCCCGGCGCTGGCGCAGTCGGGGATCGGCCAGCGCGACGTGCGGACCAACGTGCTGCACATGGCGCTGATCGGAGGGGCCATCGGCAACGGCGGCGTGATGATGGTCCCCCGGCTGGTCTCGGAGATCCGGGACCCCGACGGCCGGATCCTGCGGTCCTTCACACGTGAGGAGTTCGGGGCCACCATGCGACCCGAGAATGCCCGGGCCCTCACCGAGATGATGGTCAGCGTGGTCGAGGCCGGCACGGGCACCGCGGCCCAGATCCCCGGCGTTCGGGTGGCGGGGAAGACGGGCACGGCCCAGACCGCCGTTGGCGCCGCGCCCCACGCCTGGTTCGTCGCGTTTGCCCCCGCGGAAGCACCTGAGATCGCCGTGGCCGTGGTCATCCTCAACGGCGGCGACCTCGGGAGCGAGGCCACCGGTGGCGAGGCCTCCGCTCCCATCGCCCAGACCGTCATGGAAGCGGCGCTCGGAGGGTAAGAACGAAGCGAGCAGAGGGATCCCCGTGGCTGGCACGCATGTCCTGAACGATCGGTACGAGATGGGACCTCCCCTCGGGAAGGGGGGGATGGCGCACGTCTACCGGGGCACCGACCGCGTGCTCGACCGCACCGTGGCCATCAAGGTGCTGGCCGAGCGGTACGCCCAGGACGACCGGTTCGTGGACCGGTTCCGGCGCGAGGCCCAGGCGGCGGCGGGCCTGACGCACCCGAACATCGTCGGCGTGTACGACACCGGCGGTGAGGACGGGACGCACTACATCGTCATGGAGTACGTCGAGGGGCCCACCTTGGCCGAGGTGCTCCGGCGAGAGGGCCGCCTCGATCCCGACCGGGCCGCGGCGATCGCGGCCGAAGTGGCCACCGCGCTCCATGCGGCCCACGAACGCAGACTGGTCCACCGCGACGTGAAGCCGGGGAACGTGATGCTCGACCGCGACGGACGCGTGAAAGTGGTGGACTTCGGGATCGCCCGGGCCGCCGCCGACGACACCCTCACTCAGACCGGCCTGATCCTGGGGACCGCCTCGTACCTCTCGCCTGAACAGGCCCAGGGGCTGACCGTCGACGCACGGTCCGACGTGTACT
Source organism: uncultured Actinomycetes bacterium (assembly GCA_937890785.1). Classification (GTDB taxonomy): domain Bacteria; phylum Actinomycetota; class UBA4738; order UBA4738; family CALAEC01; genus CALAEC01. The sequence continues at coordinate 1,431 of CALAEC010000205.1, read as the reverse complement.
CGCTCGGCTGCGTGCTGTACGAGATGCTCACCGGGCGTCCGCCGTTCCAGGGCGACACGGCGGTGTCGATCGCCTACAAGCACGTCAACGAGCAGCCTCCCCGGCCCAGCGAGCTGAACGCCGATGTCCCACCGCACCTGGACGAGGCGGTCATGCGCGCGCTGGAGAAGGATCCCGACGCCCGATTCGCCACCGCCGAGGCGTTCCGGCAGGCGATCGCAGGAGGCATGAACGGCGCGGCCACGGTCCCCATCGCCGCGGCTGGTGGCGACACCGACGTGCTGCCGGCGACGTCGACGACTCCGACGAGGACGGCGGCAACGCCGCGTCGCAACGTCTTCTGGCTCCCCGTGGCCCTGGTAGCCGCCGCGGTGCTGGCCGTGATCGGCGTGATCGCCATCGCCTCTCGAGAGCCCGACGCCGCGGCCCGACGTCAAGGCGGGCAGGCGGAGCAAGGACAGCCGCCCACGGAGGAGCCGACCGACGCGACCTCCGTCGGGCAGGCGCTGGGCCAGCTCCAGGACGTGGTGGTCCAGGCGGTTAACGCCGGCGAGCTCAGCGAGGAGACCGGCGGCAAGATCCTGGAGGAGGCCGGGAAGGCCTTCGAGGAGTACTCGGCCGGCGAGCTCGAGGGCGCGCTCGAGGCACTTGGCAGCGCCCACGAGGAGGTCGACAAGGCCGCTGCCGGCGTGGAGGGCCAGTTCGCCTCCCCCGCCGCGGCCTCAGCGATCCACGCGGCCATCGACGCCGTGGCCGAGGCCATGTCCGCCTCCCCTCCGGCGGTCGAAGAGGGCGAGGGGAACGGCGAAGAAGGGAACGGCGGCGAGGGCGAGGGGAACGGCGAAGGCAACGGAAACGGCAAAGGCGAGGAGAAGGGCAAGGAGGGCGAAGGGAACGGGGGGTGAGCCCCGGCCCCAGCCGATAGCATGGCCCGCGTGAGGGGATTCCGGTGAGTCAGGCTCGCCCCAAGCGCGTCCTGGCTGGCCGCTACGAGATCGGACCCCTCCTGGGACAGGGCGGCATGGCCCGGGTGTTCAAGGGCTCCGATCGCGTGCTCGACCGAACCGTGGCCATCAAGGTTCTGTCTCCGCAGTACGCCGACGACGACCAGTTCGTGAGCCGCTTCCGCCGCGAGGCCCAGGCGGCAGCGGGCCTGAACCACCCCAACATCGTCGGCGTGTACGACACCGGCGACCAGGGCGACGTGCATTTCATCGTCATGGAGTACATCGAGGGCCGGACGCTCCGCGACGTCGTCCGCAACGAGGGTCCCCTGATGCCGGAGCGCGCCGCAGAGATCGTCCAGGCGGTGGCCCGGGCTCTGTCCTCCGCCCACCAGGCCGGGCTGGTGCACCGCGACATCAAGCCCGGGAACGTCATGCTCACCAGCGATGGCGAGGTGAAGGTGATGGACTTCGGCATCGCCCGCAC
>CALAEC010000204.1 GCA_937890785.1 uncultured Actinomycetes bacterium | reverse complement strand
CCGCGGACCAAGCACCCAAGGCGTAGACAACTCGGTGGCCCGCCCCGAGGCTCTCGTCCCTTTGCGGGAGGCGAAATCCGCTCCCTGGAGGAGCGCTCGGCGGGTGCAGGATGGGACGATACCCCCACTCTTGGGAGGGTGGGATGCCCCGCCGACAGAGAGATCGAAGGGAAGAAGTTCTCCGACCCCTCCTAGCGGCGATGGACGGGGAGCCTGTTCCCTATAGCGAGCTTGTCGAGGCTGGGCGCATGATCGCGGCCGTCCTCGTGACTCACAGGCTGCCGGTCATCCTCAACAGCGACGGCCCCTGGTCGGGCGTATGGGACCTGGAGCAGCTGACCGACGACGAGGCCGTTGCCTGGGGGATGTGGGTAGCGAAGAAAGCTCGCCAAGAGTAGGGGGAGTTCAAGGCGCCGGGCAGGAACCGGCCTCGGGCATGACGAACTGAAATGCCGGGGGCCGGGGAAGGGCGTTGGCCGGGCAAGGCAATCGCTTCACCTGGGGATGGTGCTCCATCTCCTCCAGGGTCCCGGCCCCCTTCATTTCCGAGATCCCCCGCACCTGACGGTATTGCGGCTCGGCCATGAAAGGCGAATGATTCACAAGGCAAGCACGCTGAAAGTGGGGAGTCTGGAAGGTGAGGCGGCGGCGGTCGTGTTCGCTAGGGGTGAACCCGAAAAGGTCGCCACCCTGGCTCGCCGACCGCGCATAGATTCCCACACTCGCGAGCGGCGGACTAGGCACCATGTGCGAAGACGACGAGACATAGGGAGGAGATGGCCGAGACGTTACCGCGTTAGGGCATGGACCCTTCGGAGGCCGGAGGAGCACCTGAGGCGCTACGGCGCCACGATCCAGTACATGCCACTACAGCGTTCGGGGATCTCCATTCCTATTAGCCCGGATGCCCAACGCTCGGAAGGTGCTTCGCCGCCACCCACGCGGATCTGTTCACCCTCCCGCCCCACGAGTTGGCCATCGCCGTCGGCGACTTCGAGCTGACCGTCGGCGAGTCTGGCCGCGTAGCCCTCCGGCCAGAGTGCGAGCCAAACACCTTCGCGGACGGAGATCGATACGCATCCGGAACGCACTTCGAGTACGCCTTCCAGGAGTGCGTCCGGGTAGCCGCCTTGCCTCGGTATGGTCGGGAAGAAGACACCAGCAGGGGCGACTGCCTCACGACCCGCGCAGGCCGGCCCGGTCAGCATCATTACCAGAATCAGGAGACGCGCTAGCTCCATGCCTGTATACGCATTGTCTCTCGGAATCGTGCGCCGGGCGTCAGCGGCCTGGACGCAGCATCCCCACACCTTCTCGACCCGCCGCTTCCGATCCACGAAGACCTAGGGCCGCGAATGATCGGGCCGACGCGTAGCAGAAGCATTCCATCAGGCGCCCAGTTGCCGCTCCATGAAGATCCAGTGGGATTGATACTCGCTGGGTAT
>CALAEC010000203.1 GCA_937890785.1 uncultured Actinomycetes bacterium | reverse complement strand
TGGCCTCGATCATCGTGGAGCCGGCGAAGGTCCTGTTCCTCAACAACGCCATCAATCACGGCGTCCTGGCGCCGCTGGGGGTGGCGGAGGCCGCCGATACCGGGAAGTCGATCCTGTTCATGATCGAGACGAACCCGGGCCCGGGTCTCGGCCTGCTGGTGGCCTACTGGCTGTTCGGCCCCCGGCTGATCCGTGCCTCGGCCCCCGGAGCGATCATCATCCACTTCTTCGGAGGGATCCACGAGATCTACTTCCCGTACGTGCTGATGCGGCCCACGCTGATCCTGGCGATGATCGCCGGTGGGATGTCCGGAGTCCTGGTGTTCCTGGTCACCGGGGTGGGCCTGTCGGCCACGCCCTCGCCGGGGAGCATCTTCGCGTACCTTGCGGTGACTCCCCCGGGGAACCACCTCGGCGTCCTGGCAGGGGTGGCCGTGGCAGCGGTGGTCTCCTTCGGCGTGGCCTCGTTCATGCTGAGGTTCGGCACTCGTCGGGAGGAGGTCACGGAGGAGGAGCCGGCGCCGACCGTGGGAACCGCTTCCGCGCCGGCGTGATGGCCCAGATCCTGGGGAGCGACGTCCGGAAGCTGGTCCTGGCCTGCGAGGCCGGGATGGGGAGCAGTGTGCTGCTGGTCACCCAGCTCCGCCAGCGGCTGGCGGGGACCGAGGTCGAGGTGGGGCACACCGCGGTGAGCCGGATCCCCGCGGACGCGGACCTCGTCGTGGTCCATCGGGGGTTGGAGGCGACCGCCAGGGACGTCGCTCCCGATAAGGTCGTGGTGGCGTTCGACATGTTCCTCGGCGATCCGGCCGTGGACCGGGTGGTCGAGGCGATCAAGGAAGGAACGCCGATCGAGGGATAGCGATGAGCCAACTTCTCGAGCCCGAGGCGGTCCGTCTCGGCCTCCGGGCCTCCGACCGGTTCGACGCGGTGCGTCAGTCGGGGGAGGTACTGGTGGAGATCGGCGCCGTGGAGCCGCCCTACATCGAGGCCATGCTGGAGCGGGAACGAGGGATCTCCACCTCGATGGGGGAGGGGTTCGCCATCCCGCACGGCACCGACGAGAGCCGGCGGTGGGTCCTGGAGACGAAGCTGGCCTTCCTGCAGTTCCCCGAAGGGGTCGACTGGGGCGACGACGACGTGACGGTCTGCGTGGGGATCGCCGCTCGAGGTGATGAGCATGTCGGGCTCCTGGCCCGGTTGGCGGAGGTGCTCGTCGTCCCGGAGCAGGCGGCACGGCTTCGCTCGGTCGAGCGGGTCGAGGACGTGCTGGCGATCCTGGGATCGCCACTGGAAGGGGCGAGCCAGTGAAGGTGGCCCGCCTCTACGCCCCCGGCGACCTCCGGGTTGAAGAGGCTCCGGTCCCGGAGGCCGGCCCGGGGGAGCTCGTCATCCGGGTGCGAGCCTGTGCCACCTGCGGCACGGACGCCAAGATCTTCCGCCATGGCCATCACCACATCTCCCTCCCTCGGGTCCTGGGGCATGAGATCGCCGGCGAGGTCGCCGAGGTCGGGAGGGGGGTGGAGTCCTGGACGCCAGGGGAGCGGGTCCAGGTCATCGCGGCGATCCCGTGCGGGGTCTGCCACTTCTGCCGGCGAGGCCAGGAGACGGTCTGCGAGAACCTCGAGTCGATGGGGTACCAGTACGACGGCGCGTTCGCGGAGTTCATGCTGGTCCCCCGGCGGGTGCTGGAACGGAGCGGCGTCAACCGGGTCCCCGACGATGTCCCCCTCGAGGCCGCGAGCCTCGCGGAGCCGCTGGCCTGCGTCCTTAACGGCCAGGAGATCGCCCGGGTCGGCGAGGGGGATACGGTGGTCGTCCTGGGCGCGGGCCCGATCGGCTGCCTCCATGTTCGTCTGGCTCGCGCTCGGGGGGCGGCGTCGGTCTTCCTGGCGGACCCCAACCAGACCCGCCTCGATCTGTCCGCGCGGGTCGAGCCCGACGCGCTGATCAACGGCACGCGAGAGGACCCCGTCGATGCCGTCCGGAAGCTGACGGACGGACGTGGGGCCGATGTCGTCATCACCGCGACCGGCGCCGGTGGTGCTCAGGAGCAGGCGCTGGAGATGGCCGCTCCCCGTGGCCGCATCTCGCTCTTCGGAGGGTTGCCTCGGGGCGACTCCGTGATCCGGTTCGACTCCAACCTGGTCCACTACCGGGAGCTCTTCGTCCTCGGTGCCTACGGGTCCGCGCCTCGCCACAACCGTGAGGCCGTCGAGCTCATCTCCAGCGGCACGGTCGCCGTCGAGGATCTGATCACCCACCGGCTTCCCCTGAGCGAGATCCACCGGGCCATCGAGACGGTGACGAGCGGCGCGGGATTGAAGGTGGTCATCGAGCCGTGACGGCCGTCCCCGATCGCGGAGCCGGAGCGGCGCCCGGGGTCGATCGGATGGTCGTCACGGTCACCCCGAACCCCAGCCTCGATCGAACCATGGAGGTGGATGCGCTGGACCGGGGTGAGGTCGTCCGTGCCCGCGCCGTCCACCTCGATCCGGGAGGCAAGGGGGTGAACGTCTCCCGGGCCCTGGCTGCCAACGGCCATCCGTCCCGGGCCGTGGTTCCGTTGGGAGGATTCGAGGGCGACCAGCTCGCCTCGCTCCTCCAGGGCCTCGGTATCGAGGTCGCGCCGGTCCGGATCACGGACTCCATCCGGTCGAACGTCACCGTGGTCGAGCCCGACGGCGCAGTGACGAAGCTCAACGCTCCGGGCCCCAGCGTGACCGACGCCGAGCTCGAGGCGCTCCTGGAGCGCACCGTGGTGGCCTGCCGCGGGGCGGGATGGGTCGCTGCCTGCGGCACGCTCCCCCCCGGGGCGCCCGACGATCTCTACGCCCGGCTGGTCTCGGCGGTTCGCCGGGTGGGGGTCCGGGTGGCGGTGGACACCAGCGGCGCGGCCCTCGAGCGGGTGCTGGCCGCCGGGCCGGACCTGCTGAAGCCGAACGAGACCGAGCTGACCGAGGTGGTCGGGAGTCATCTGCAGACGCTGGGAGACGTCGTGGCCGCCGCCGAAAAGCTCCGTTCCCACGGGGTGCGGGCCGTCCTCGTCTCGCTGGGCCCGGATGGAGCGATCCTGGTCGACGATGCCGGGCCGGTGCACGGGGAGGACGGCGTGGTGGTTCCCCGGAGCACGGTGGGGGCTGGCGACGCCCTGCTGGCGGGGTTCCTGGCGGCCGGCGGGGAGGGACCCGGGGCGGTGGCGGAAGGCGTGGCCTGGAGCGCCGCGGCGTGCGTGCTTCCGGGCACGGCCATGCCCGGACCGGCCGACCTCCGCCGGAACGAGGTCCGGGTGCGGCCCGTCGAGCCGGAGCGGAGGTTGCGAGGACGCGGCGATCCCGCTTCGATCGCTCGGCCCCCCGAGGGAGCGGCAGGTGCCTGAAGCCACCGTGGTGTTGCGGAACCCCACAGGCCTCCACGCGCGGCCGGCCAAGATCTTCGCTCGGGCCGCCGCGTCCTTCGCGGCCGATGTTGAACTGGTGAAGGGCGGGAAGGAGGTCAACGCGAAGTCGGTGCTGTCCGTCCTGACGCTCGACTGCCACCAGGGTGACGAGATCCGCATCCGAACCACCGGCGACGGCGCCGACGAGGCGCTGGCGCGCCTGGTCGAGCTGGTCGAGACGGGCATCGGCGAGCCGGAGGAATCATGAGCACCAGGCTGACCGGGCGCGCCGCAGCGCCCGGCGCCGCCCTCGCTCCGGCTTTCATCGTCGCATCGCGGTCGCCTGTGGAGGATGAGCTGCCGCGGGAGCGATCCGGGCCCGTGGAGGAGGAGACCGCCCGTCTGCGCGCTGCCCTCGGGCGAGCAGAAGCGCAGCTTCGCGAGCTTGCCGGCACGGTAGAGGAGTTCGCCGGGCCAGCGGAGGCCGAGATCTTCGAGGCCCACGGTGAGTTCGCCGCCGACCCGGAGCTGTTCCGGCTGGCGGAGGAGGCCATCCATGCTGACGCGTCCGCCGAGCGAGCGGTGGTGGGAGCGTTCGGATCGTTCCGTGAGCTGTTGGCGGCGTCGGAGAGCGAGTATCTGGCGGCGAGAGCGGCCGATCTCGACGACGTCCGAGACCGGGTCGTCAGCATCCTGCTTGGCCGGACGACGGTCGGAGAGCGGCCCGACGTGCGGTCCGTGATCGCCGCCCACGAGCTGACGCCGTCGCAGACGGCCAGCATCCCCCCGACGCTGATCGCGGGCATCGTCACCGAGACCGGGTCACCGACCAGCCACGCGGCGATCCTGGCTCGGGCACTGGGCGTCCCGGCGGTGGTGTCGTGCTCCGGGCTGCTCGAGGCGATCGGGACGGGAACGGACGTCGCCGTCGACGGCCGAACCGGTGGAGTCGTGGTCGCCCCGGAGCGATCGGAGCGCCAGGCGATTCGAGGACGGATGGAGTCGGAGGAGCGCCGGCGGCTGGAGCTGGCTGCCCTTCGCGACGAGCCCGGCCACACCGCCGACGGGCACAGGATCGAGCTGGCGGCGAACATCGGCTCGATCCAGCACGTCCCGGCGGCGCTGGAAGCCGGCGGCGAGGGCAGCGGCCTGGTTCGTACCGAGTTCATGTTCATGGACCGAACGACCGCTCCCACGGTCGATGAACAGGTCAAGGTCTACGCCGAGGTCTTGCGCTCGTTCCCGGGGGACCGGGTCGTCTTCCGCACGCTCGACATCGGGGCCGACAAGCCCCTCCCGTTCGTGGACCGCGAGCCCGAGGAGAACCCGGCGCTGGGTATCCGGGGGATCAGGCTCAGCCTGGTGCGCCCGGACCTCTTCCGAGGACAGCTCCGCGCGCTCCTGCGCGCCCTGCGCGAGGTCGCTGGCACGGATGCCGGTCGATTGGCGATCATGTTCCCGCTCGTATCGACCGTCGCGGAGCTTGTGCGCGCCCGGGAGATCCTCGGAGAGGTCGCCGAGGAGGAGGGTGTCGACCTCACCGGCGTCGAGGTGGGAGTCATGGTCGAGGTTCCATCGGCCGCCCTCGCCGTCCGGAGGGTCGCCGCGCACGCCGACTTCCTGTCGATCGGGACCAACGACCTGCTCCAGTACCTGTTCGCAGCCGACAGGCTCGTCGGCGCCGTGGCCGATCTCGCCGAGATCCTGGATCCCGATGTCCTCACGCTGATAGAGCGCATCATCGACGCCGGACATGCCAATGGGGCGTGGGTGGGGGTTTGCGGCGAGGCCGCCGGTGACCCGACGGTGGCGGCGGCGCTGGTGGGCCTGGGGATCGACGAGCTGTCCATGACCAGGGTGGCCATCCCCGAGGTGAAGGACGTCCTTCGGCGCCTGACCCGACAGGAGTGCACGGACGCCGTGAGGGAGGCCATCGAGCGGGCGACTGACGCCGGCGAGGCTCGCAGGGTCATCGAGGGACGGCTCGGCACCGCCTTGCAGGCCTGACGTGTCTCGGACCGCCGGTGAGGTTCAGCCTGCGTAGGAACGACAGCCCACCACCGCCCACCCCCGTCCAGCCACCCTGTATGTTGCTGGACCGTGCAGGTGGACGAGGGAGCCAGCGACCGGGGACAGCGGGTCACGCCGCTCGAGCTCTTCTTCGACCTCGTTTTCGTCTTCGCCATCACCCAGGTCACCGGGTTCCTCGCCGACGATCCCACCTGGGGTGGCCTCCTCCGCGGCATGCTGCTGCTCGGTGCCCTGTGGTGGGCGTGGGCGACGTACGCCTGGCTGACCAACACCCTGAACCCTGAGGAGGGAGGTGTCCGTATCGCCATGTTCGGGGCCATGGGGGCGATGCTGCTCGTGTCGCTCGCCGTCCCGAGGGCATTCGGCACCGACGGGGTGATCTTCGGGGTCGCGTACCTCACGGTGCGCACGCTGCACATCGCCCTGTACGCCGTCGCCGGCAAGGGCGATCGCGATCTCCTCGGCGCCGTCCTCAGGTTCGTGCCCACGGCCGTGCTCGCCCCGACGCTCTTGGTGATCGCGGGGCTCGTCGACGGAACGGCGCAGCTCACCTTGTGGGGGACGGCACTGATGATCGACTACCTCGGCGCCCTGGTGGGCCGCAGTCGCGGGTGGCGTGTCTCGCCCGAGCACTTCGTCGAGCGCCACGGGCTGGTGATGATCATCGCGCTCGGAGAGTCGATCGTCGCGATCGGGATCGGAGCGGCGGGCCTTCCGCTCGACGCAGGCCTGATCGGGGCGGCACTGCTGGGCATGGCCGTAGCCGCCGCGCTGTGGTGGTCGTACTTCGACTGGGTCACCTTCGTCAGCCAGGCACGGCTCGCCGAGGTCAGCGGCCGGGAGCGGGCCGCCCTCGCTCGCGACGTCTACTCCTATCTCCACCTGCCGATGGTGGCAGGGATCGTCCTGTTCGCCCTGGGCGTCAAGACGACGCTCGCCGACGTGGAGAGTTCGCTCCCCACCATCCCGGCCATCGGCATGTTCGCCGGCGTAGCGCTGTACCTGCTCGGGCATGTCGCCACACGGCTGCGGATCGGGGGCGGCCTGGGCCACGGCCGGCCGATCGCCACGATCCTGCTCCTCGCGCTGCTTCCGTTGGCCGGTCAGGTGCCGGCTCTCGTGGCCCTCGGGCTGGTGGCACTCGTTTGCTCGGCACTGATCGCCTACGAGGCGCTGCGATACCCCTACGCGCGCGCCTGGATCCGAAGCCGCCGAGGAGCCTTCACCTTCGAGGAAGCCGCTCGGGTGGCGCCGACCCGCGGGCGCCCGGGCCGTCGTCGCGCATGACGGTCTCGCTCAATGCTCGCGGCCTCGTCGTGTGGTTGGCCTCAGCCGACCCGTACGAGGGCGCGCTCGACGCGGTTGGCGCGGGCTCGAACCATACGGACCCTGCCACCGCTCGGTGAGTAGATCAGCCACCACAGCGGAAATCGGGACATCCAGTGGCGGTCCAGTAGGGAGGGCTCGGGGCCCAGCGTCGGGTGGGTATGGAAGAAACCGGCGAGGAGGAGGCGCCGTCGTCGGAGGGTCCTCATCGCGGTCGCCAGCCCTTTTGAGGTGATCCGGAAGGCGTACGCCGATCGAGCCTCGTTGGCCAGTGGGAGGATGAAGAGACGCACGGAAGCGTCCTCACGACGTCCCCCGAGCAACCCGCACGCTTCACGCGGGAGCGCGTGTCCCGCGATCCGGCCGAGCCGTGCCAGCTCGGTCCTCGAGATGATGAATGGCCGGGTCAGATACCGAGGAGTCGACGGATGATCGACTGGATGAACTCCTTCTCGGACTTCACCAGATCGAGCAACTGACCGAACACCGACCCCGGCGAGATCTGGCCGCCGAGGATGTCGCCTTCACTGGCCTCCTCGCCTCGTGGCTGCTGGAAGAAGACGTTCGGTCGCCGCGCCGCCTCCTCGCCGGCGGCTTGGACCATGTCCTTGACCGTCTCCATGATCTGGGCGTCGGCACGGAGGAGTCGCATCATCTCGTCCAGGATCTCGTCCTGTCGACGGCGAAGCTCCTCGTCGCCGATGCGAGCCTCGTTCCCGCGGTCGGCCATCTCACGCCTCCTCTTCTCGGTCGGCCGAATCGT
>CALAEC010000202.1 GCA_937890785.1 uncultured Actinomycetes bacterium | reverse complement strand
ACGATTCGTCAACGGGGTTCTCGGCCGGATCGCCAGGGAGCGCGCCGGGGCCTGACGGGGAACTCCGTCACCCAAACGGCTTAGGTCCCCTACGGTTTGTGCGGGATTGCCAGGCAGCGAGGCATGCGTACCGTCTGACCCATCATGGTCGCGGGGGTGGCGCGATCCACCCGGGGAACATGGGTGATCACCGTCGGGGTCCTCATGGCCGTCGGGACCTTGACGGTGTTGATCGTCGCCCTTCCCCAGCTGCGATTCGTGGTTTCCGTCCCCCGGTTCAGGCTGTCGCTCGAGGCCGGCGGAGCACTTCTGGCCTTCCTCACCGGGGCGCTGGCGTATCTGCAGTTCTCCCTGACTGGCTCGCGCCGTTGGATGCTGATCGCGGTGGCGTTCGGGCTGCTCGCGGTGAACCGAGTGACCTTCGGGATCGTTGTCCCGCCGGGGGTGATCGGCTCGCAGACCGACGTCTACCTGTGGACGACCGCTCGCCTGGTGATCGGAGGATTGCTGGTGGCTGCGTCGTTCGGCGATGCCGGCTCGAGGAGCCCGGGTCGGCCGCTGAGGGTGTTCGCGACGGTGGCCGTTGGAGCGGTCGTCGGCGTGGCGCTGGTGGAATGGCTCGTCTACGCGTTCCGAGAATCGTTGCCCTCGCTGTTCGTCGCCGGCCCTCCCAGCTCCGCCGAGCAGCTCAGCGGGGTTGGAGGTCTCACCCCGACCGCGTGGCTCATCGCCCTGGCGGGCACGGCGCTCTACCTGGTCGCCGCCGGCGCGCTCCTGACCCGGACGAGGCGGCCCGAGCCGGCCCCCACCTGGCTACCTTCTGCCCTGGTGATCGCGGGATTCAGCCACATCCACTACGCGTTGGCGCCCACCGTGTTCACGTCCTATATCTCGACGGGAGATCTCCTGCGGCTGGCGTTCTCCGCGATCCTGCTCGTGGGGCTCCTCTACGAGGTTCGACGCGTGTACCTCCTGGAGCGGGCCCGTGCCTCGGAATTGGAGGTCGCGTACGAGGCGGAGCGAGCCAGGTCGATGGAGCTGGAGGCCGTCGATCGGGCCAAGGCGGAGCTGTTCGGCATCGTCACTCACGAGCTGCTGCATCCGGTGGCGGCGCTCCGCGGCTTCGCCCTGACGCTCAAGCGGTACTGGCGCCAGCTGGACCAGGCGCGTCGCGACGACATGCTGGAACGGTTGGCGACTGCGTCCGTCCATCTTCGGGACCTCGCCGAGGAGAGCGCCGCAGCGATCCGTCTCGAGACCGACATGTTCTCGGTGGCGATGCGCCATGAGCGCGCGGTCGACCTGGTCCGCCGCGCAGCCGAGGTCAGCCACGAGCTCGGTGGACGGCTGAACGTGCGCGTGGCCCCGGGGGCGGAGGAGGCGGTCGTGGACGCGGATCCGGCCCGTGTCATGCAGGTCTTCCGGAACCTCCTGTCGAATGCAGTGAAGTATGGAGATGCGGGGACGCCGGTGGAGTTAGCCGTGGAGCGGGACAGGTCCGAGGTCGTGTTCTCGGTGATCGACCAGGGGCCCGGGATTTCCCCCGAGGACGTGCCTCGGCTCTTCCAGCGGTTCTCCCGGCTCTCGGCCCCGGGGCAGGAGGGCGTTCGGGGAGCCGGGCTCGGCCTCTACATCTGTCGGCGGATCGTGGAGACGCACGGCGGCCGGATCTGGGTGGACAGCGAGCCCGGCACCGGCTCGACGTTCCGTTTCGCCCTCGCGGTCGTGGAGGGGCGGTGACGAAGGTTCGGGTCCTCGTCGTCGAGGACCACCGCATGTTCGCGGACGCGCTTCGGCTCCTGCTCGAGGCGGAGCCCGAGTTCATGTTCTTGGGGGCGGCCGACAGCGGCGAACAGGCGCTCCTTTTAGCCGAAGGCTGTCCCGACGTGGTCCTGATGGACATCGAGCTGCCCGGTCTCGACGGGACGGACACCACGAGGCGGCTGCTGGATCGCTGCCCCGAGGCGAGGGTCGTGGCCATCAGCGCGCTCCAGCCGGACGAGGTGGTGGCGCAGGCCATCCAGGCCGGCGCCGTGGGCTTCGTCCCCAAGACGCAGGCGGCGGATCAGCTGATCGACGTGGTCCGTCGCGCCGCTGCGGGGGAGATCGTCCTCCCGGCCGAGGACCTGGCCGGGACCCTCCGGCGCCTTCAGGAAGCCCGCCGCGCGCAGGAGAACGACGCCCAGGTGCTTGGACAGCTGACCGACCGGGAGCGCGAGATCCTCCAGGGCATCGCCGAAGGGAAGAGCAGCACGGAGATCGCCCGGCGGTTGTTCATCAGTCCCCACACCGTGCACAGCCACATGCGGAGCATCTTCATGAAGCTGGGGGTTCGGTCGAAACTGGACGCGGTCCTGCTGGCCCTCCGGCGGGGGGTCATCGAGCTGGACCGTAGCGGCTGAGGACGGATCGCCCTCTTCACCCGAAGTGACTAGGGCTGGCCACTGAAGTGACTAGTCCTTTGGGAGGGGAGGATTCTCCCCTATTTAGCGATGTGTGGGGGGCCGTAGGTCCGGACAATCGCCATGTCCCCTGAGACGAGGAGGTTAGGGACATGGTGCGAACGTTTTGGAAGGCGACGGCCCTGGCCACGGCGGCCGTCATGGTCTGGGC
>CALAEC010000201.1 GCA_937890785.1 uncultured Actinomycetes bacterium | reverse complement strand
AGTCGAACAGCGGGATCAGGTACTGGGCGACGAAGTACAGCACCACGATCGTGATCAGCAGGATGAAGCCGTACTTCACCACTGCGTACCCGGTCCACGAGCTTTCCGGCTCGGCGGGCGGCCGGGACTCGTGGGCGTGCTCATCGCTGTGCATGTGTGGTTCCGTCACGTCGAACCCCTTCCTTCGCTTGCTCTCTCTCACATTCCCAGCCTGGGGGGGGCCCAAACCCGGGGTCACTCCCGCCCGACGGCCCGGCGGAGCTCCTCGAGCGTGCGTGAGAGCAGGCGGGATACGTGCATCTGGGAGATCCCCAGCTCCTCGGCGATCTGGGTCTGGGTCAGCCCCCGGAAGAAGCGCAGGTACAGGATGGTGCGCTCGCGTCGGGGGAGGTCCCTGATGGCGGGGGCCACGCTGGTCCATCCTTCCAGCAGCTCGAAGGCCTCCTCCTCCTCGCCGAGCCGCTCCCCCTCGGTGGCCCCCTCGTCGTCGGTGGGCGCGTCCAGGGACGCCGCCGTGTAGGCCTGGGCGGTCTCCATGGCCTCCAGGACGTCCTCCTCGGTCAGGCCGGTCCGACCGGCGATCTCCTTGACGGTCGGGGACCGGCCCCGCTCCTGCGACAGGTCGGTCACGGCTCGCCCCACGCTCATCCCGGCCTCCTGGAGGCGCCGAGGGACCCGGAGCGCCCACCCCTTGTCCCGGAAGTGCCGCTTCAGCTCTCCCACCACCGTGGCCGTGGCGTACGTCGAGAACTTCACGCCGCGCTCGGGATCGAAGCGGTCGATGGCCTTGATCAGCCCGATGTTGGCCACCTGGATCAGGTCCTCGAGCGGCTCACCACGTCCGTAGAAGCGGCGGGCCAGGTACTCGGCCAGCGGCTGGTACAGCGCGGCCAGCTCGTCCCGGGCCTCGTGGTCGGGCAGCTTGGCGAACAGCTCGTCCGAGCGATCCGGGTCGCCCGAGGTCGTCTCGGTGCCGGTGTCCTTGGCCTTCATCCCACGCGGCCGGCCAGCTCGAGCCTGACGGCCGGCCCCTCCTCGCCCACCTCGAACACCGCCGTGTCGGCCAGCCCCGAGAGGACCCGCCACGCCAGCGTCCGTTCGGCCTCGATCGGGGGCCAGGCGTCGGGGTCGGCCTCCGCGTCGGTGCACACCACCGCGGTGACGCGCTCGTCCGTGGCGAAGACACGGAGGACCAGCATCCGCGACTCCCACGGCAGGGACAGGAGCGTCGAGCACGCCTCGGAGACGGCCAGGCGAAGGTCCTCGATCCGGTCGTACGTGAACTCGAGACGGGCGGCCAGGCTGGCCGCCACCGCTCGCAGCAGCCGGATGTACTCCGGCTTGGCGGGGACCACGAGCTTCACGTCGGGCGTCAAGGGACGGTCGCCTATACTATCGGTCCCGGCAGGAGGGACGAAGTGGCCGAGAGCCTGCTACTCGACACGCGCCAATCCGGCGACTGGACCGTCGTGGACGTCAGGGGTGAGGTCGATCTGTACACCGCCCCACGGCTGAAGACGCTGCTCACGGACCTCACCGGCAGCGGCCGGAACCGGCTCGCCATCGAGTTCGGCGGCGTCGAGTTCATGGACTCGACGGGCTTGGGGGTCCTGATCAGCGGGTTGAAACGCTGCCGGGAGGCCGGCGGCACGCTGGCGCTCGTCGCGCCGACCGAGCCGGTGCGCAAGGTGCTGGGGATCACCGGCCTGGACCAGGTCTTCACGATCCACGACGATCTCGCCGACGTCACGGGATCGTGAGCACCGACCTCGAGGAACGGTTCTGGATCGACCTCCGGCCCGAGGCGGCCTACGTCGGTCCCGCCAGGATCTTCGGCGCCGAGCTGGCCCGGCAGTCTGGGGTGAGCGAAGAGATCCTCGACGATGTGAAGGTGGCCGTCGGTGAGGCGCTCAGCAGGGCCCTCAACACCAAGGCGCTCGAACTCCGGGTCAAGGCCGTCCTCCGGGACGGCCGGCTCTTCTTCGAGATCCCGCAGGGCGACGGGCTGGAGTCCTCCGACTCCTCGACCGACCGGCTCATGGCCGCCCTCAGCCTCGAGCTGATCACGGTGCTGTTCGAGGACGGCGAGGCTGCCACCTCTGAAGAGGGCGACCCCGTGATCCGGTTCTCTGTACCGATCCCTAGCCGGGCCTGACCCGCAGCACCACCAGCGCCAGATCATCCCGAGGCCCGTCGGTGGCTCCCTCGGCCGCATCGAGGTAGATACGGTCGGCGATCTGGTCCGCGTCCAGGCCGTTGCTCTCCCACAGCAGGGCCACCAGCTGCGAGTCGCCGCCGATGCCCTCCCGCTCGAAGCGCTCGGTGAGCCCGTCGGTGTAGAAGACGATGGCGTCCCCCGGACCGAGCTCGACCGGGACCTCGGCCAGGGACGGCTCAGGGAACACCCCGAGCAGCGTGCCCAGGCACTCGGCGGCCTCAACCGTGCGGCCCGGACGGTAGATCAGCGGAGGAGGATGCCCCCCGCAGGAGACGTCCACGTGGACGGATCCGTTCGAACGGCGGATCCGGCCCAGGGTCGCCGTGCAGAACCGATCGACCTTGTTCCGGAGGATCTCCCGGTTGACCAGCTCCAGCACGGAGCTCGGCCGGCGGCCCCCCACCGCGGCGGTGCGGATCGTGTGCCGCACCAGGCCGGTCAGGGCGGCGGCCGCCGGGCCCTTGCCGCACACGTCACCGAGGGCCACCCCCCAGGTGCCGTCGCCAGTATCGAACACGTCGTAGAAGTCCCCGCCGACCAGCTCGCGGCCCCCGGCCGGCCGGTACCGCACGGCGACCTCGAGCCCCGGGATCTCCGGGATCTCTCCCGGGAGGAGGCTGCTCTGGAGGGTGCGGGCGACCACGCTCCGCTCCTGGTGGAGGCTGGCGTTCTCGATCGCCAGCGCCGTGGTCCGGGCCAGCTCCACCGCGAAGTCCAGGTCGGCCTGTCCCAGCCGTCGGCCGGATTCGGCGGTGGCCAGCGTCAAGGTACCCATCGGTCGCCCCCGGCCGATCAGCGGCACCACCAGCGCCGACCGGAGGCGCAGCTCCTTCAGCATCCGGTAGTGCTCCTCGTCCCGGGCCACCTGCCGGAGCAGCGCGTCGTTCACCTTCCGCAAGAGCACCGGTCGCCCCGAGGCCACCACCTGCGCCCCGATGCCCTGGGGATCTCCCGAGCGTGGGTACCGTTCCAGCAGGGCCTCCAGCCGCGCCACCCGACTGGGATCGGCGTGGGCCACGTGGAAGCGCGATGCCGTGTCGCCGCCGGTGCGCGCCTCGACCGCGCACCAGTCCCCCAGTGCCGGGACGGCCAGCCGGGTCAGCGCGTCCAGCGTCTCCCCGACGTCGAGCGAGGTGGTGAGGGTGCGGTTCGCCTCGGCCAGGAACGCCAGCCGCCGCTGGGCGGCTCGAGCGCTTGCCCGGCCCGCCTCTTCCATGGCCACGACGAGCGCCACCCCGATGAAGAGGACCAGGACGATCCAGTCGCTGGTCCCCGGGTCGAAGGCACGGGGCCCGGGCCCGAGGTACACGGTGGCGAGGACGAACGAGAGCGCAGCCGCGGCGGCGCCCGGCACCAGCCTACCGATCAGCGCGGCCGGGATGACGGCCAGACCGTAGATGCCGAGCGGCCCATCGACAGCCACCGCCACCGGCGTCAGCGCGAACGGCCCGGCGACGGCCGCGGCCAGCCCCACCAGGACGCGACGAAGCCCCGGCCCGAGGACGAGCTCGCGCCAGAACCTGGCGACCGGGCGTTCGACTCGCGTGTCCGTCTCGACCAGAGCGTACTCCGGCCGGACCGAGATGGCTCTCGGAGCCGCCGGTAGAATCGGCCCGTCGATGTTGGAGATCGCCGCCACCGAGCACCCTCGCGGGCTCCGCCTGACCGGGGAGATCGATCTCGACACCGCCGCACAGCTCACGGCCGCGCTGGAGCCTCAGGTCGTCCAGGGCGGAGACCTCACGCTCGATCTGGCGGGGGTGCGCTTCATCGGCAGCACGGGCGTGCAGGTCCTGATCCGGACGGCGGAATCTCTGGCGGACCGGGGGCGGCTGGTGCTGGTCAACCCCGGCCGCGGCGTCCGCAGGCTGGTCGAGGTGATGGGGCTGGACCGGTTGGAGAACCTCGAGGTCCGGACGTGAAGGGCAGCATCCGACGCACGTTCGCCGCGACCGTGGAGGTGCTCCCCGAGGTTCGGACGTTCCTGCGCGAGCGGGCCGCGGCCAGCGGGCTGACCGGTGAGGCCACGGAGGATCTGCTGCTGGCGGTCTCGGAGGCCTGCGCGAACGCGGTGCTGCACAGCGGGAGCGAGGACTTCGAGGTGGAATGGCGCGACCACGCCTCGGCCATCCAGGTCGAGGTCCGGGATCGGGGCACCTTCCGCCGGCGGGTTCGGGTGGCCTCGGTCGAAGGACCCGGCGGCTTCGGGATCCCGCTCATGACGGCGCTCGCCGACCGGGTCGAGATCAGCGAGGGGACCGCCACGGACCCCGGCACCCGGGTCCGGCTGACGAAGCGGCGCGCCGACGCGATGCGCGCCCCGGACGAATAGCTTCTCGCCGTACTGGGAAAGCTTCCGGGGTGACGGGAGGAGCATCCTTGCCCGCGAACTCAACGGTCCAGCTCCGGCTCGCACCATCCCGGCTCGCCCCGGCGGCGGCCCGAGACGCGCTGGCCCGCCTCGGCGAGTCGGTCGAGGACCAGACCCTGGAGTCCACGACGCTTCTGGTCAGCGAGCTCGTCACCAACGCCGTGCGGCACGCCGGGCTTCGGGGCGACGAATGGATCGAGCTGTGGGTCGAAGCGCGGCCCGACCGCGTGTCGGTCCGGGTCACGGATCCGGGGAACGGGATCTCCCGCCCGCCGCCGATGCCCCGGGCCGAGCGACCCACCGGCTGGGGCCTGTTCCTGGTCGGAGAGATCGCCGACCGATGGGGCATCGAGCGCGACGACCACACCCGGGTGTGGTTCGAGATCGACCGGGGCAACGGCTCCTAGGCCAGCAGTCCCCGGACGAAGTACCACACGAACACCGCCGAGACCACGTACAGGAGCCAGTGCACCTGGCGCCACCGTCCTCGGAGGACTGCGATCACCGTGTACATGAGGAACCCGGCGGCCACGCCGTTCGTGATGCTGAACGTGAAGGGCATGAGCCCGATCGTCAGCAGCGCCGGGATGCCGATGCCCGGGTCCGACCACTCGATGTCGCGGACAAGCACCATCATGAAGTACCCCACGATCACCAGGACCGGGGCGGTGGCCTCCGGCGGGATCACACCGGCCAGGGGCGAGAAGAACAGCGACAGCAGGAACAGCGCGCCGACCACCACGGCCGTGAGCCCGGTGCGGCCGCCCTCGGAGATGCCGGCGGCGCTCTCGATGTACGTGGTGTTCGACGAGGCCGAGGCGGCCCCGCCGGCCGCGGCCGCCAGCGAGTCGACCAGCAGCACGCGGTTGATCCCCGGCAGCCGGCCCTCCCGGTCGAGCAGCCGCGCCTCCCCGCCGAGCCCGATCACGGTACCCATCGTGTCGAAGAAGTCCGACAGCATCACGGCGACGATGGCGGCGAGGGCGGTGGCCACCGGGATCGCGTCGAACACGCCGAACGAGAACTGCCCCAGGAGTCCGAAGTCGGGCGCGGCCACGACGTCCTCGGGCAGGGCCGCCACGCCGGGACCCACCGCCGACCAGATCGCGCCGTCGCCCCACACCTCGTTGATCACGATGGAGATCACGGTCGTCGCCAGGATCCCGATCAGCAGTGCCCCCCGGAGGCGCCTGGCAACCAGCGCGGCCGTGATCACCAGCCCGATCACGAACGTGAGCATGCGGAGCGTGGTCAGGTCGGAGTTCAGCGCGACGATCGTTCCGGCCTCGGGGTGGACGACGACGCCCGCATTGACCAGGCCGATGAACGCGATGAACAGCCCGATCCCGATCCCGATGGCCCGCTTCAGGTCCATGGGGATCGCGTTGAGCACCGCCTCGCGGAAGCCGGTCAGCACGAGCACGGTGATCACGAGGCCCTCGATCACGATCACGCCCATGGCCTCCGGCCACGAGAGGCCCAGGGTACCCACCAGCGTGAAGGCCACGAACGCGTTCAGGCCGAGGCCCGCCGCCAGCGCGAACGGGTAGTTCGCCACCACGCCCATCAGGATCGTCATGGCCGCGGCCACCAGCGCCGTCACCGTGAGCACCTGCGGGAACGGGAGGGTGGTCCCCGAGCCGTCCTGGACCGAGCCGAGGATGGCCGGGTTCACGAACAGGATGTAGGCCATGGTCAGCCACGTGGCCGCCCCGGCGATGATCTCGGTGCGAACCGTGGATCCTCGCTCCGTGATCCTGAAGTAGCGATCCAGGGCGCCACCCGGCGCGGTCGTTCGGGTCCGGGATCCCGTCGTGGCCATCGGCGTCCTCCTCTCGATCCGGGCGGGGGAAGGGCGCCCGACGGATGTGCGTGGCGAAAGGATAGAAAGGGGTGCGCGGCGGCGCAAAGCGAGCCGGTCAGGCCCGCAGCGGGACCAGCTCGAACCGCACCGTGTCGACCAGCCCGAGGTCGGTGATCTTCAGCTCGGGGACCACCGACAGGGCCAGGAACGACATCATCATGAAGGCCGCATCGAGGCCGGACCCGAGGTCGCGGGCCGCCCGCTCCAGGCGCCGGCCCGCCGCGGCCACGTCCTCGGCGGGGAGGTCCGAGATCAGGCCGCCGATCGGGCACGGGAGCTCGGCGACCACACGCCCTCCGGCCACCGCCACCTGGCCGCCCCCGATCTCGGCCAGCCGCGTGGCGGCCGTGGCCATGTCGGCGTCGTCGACCCCGATCACCACCAGGTTGTGGGCGTCGTGCGCGTGCGTCGAGGCCAGCGCGCCTCGCCGGAGGCCGAACCCACGGACGAAGCCCAACCCGATCCGCCCGCTGCCGGTGTGCCGTTCGATCACCGCCACCTTGGCCAGGTCGCGCTCGGGCTCCGCCACGGCCTCGCCGTCGAGGACTCGGGGCTCGTCGATCAGGGCCCGGGTCACGATCTCTCCCGGGTCGATCCCGATCACCCGCACCCGGCCTCCGGCCGGGATCCGGAAGGCCCCGGCCGAGGGTGTCGGCACCCGGACGCTGTCCCGCATCCACGACGGCGCCTCGGCCCTCGGGACGTCGTGCGGCCGCCCTCGCTCGGCCACCAGCCGTCCGCGCTTCCACACCGAGACGGGACGGAGCGCGGCCAGATCCTCGACGGCAACCACGTCGGCCACCGAGCCGGGGGCCAGGGCGCCGTGCCGTCGGAGCCCGTGGTAGCGGGCCGGGTGGAGGGTGGCCATGACGACGGCGTCGGCCGGCGGACAGCCCAGGGCCACCGCCCGCCGGATCACGTCGTTCACGTGGCCCTGGTCGAGCAGCTGGTCGGGCTCCCGGTCGTCGGTCACCAGCATCGTGTTGGCCGGGCCGTGCTCGAGGACCATCGGCAGGAGCGCCTCGAGGTTCCGGGCCGCCGAGCCCTCCCGGATCATCACCCACATCCCCAGGCGCCGCTTCTCCATCGCCTCGTCGAGCGTGGTGGATTCGTGGTCGCTGCCCACCCCCGCGGCCACGTAGGCGTTGAGCTCGGCGCCCGAGAGCCCGGGAGCGTGCCCGTCGACGTGCCGGCCCATCCGTTCCGCCACCCCCAGCTTGGCCAGGGCGTCGTCCTCGCCGGCCACGACGGCCGGGAAGTTCATCATCTCCGCCACGCCGAGGGCCCTCGGCTCCTCGGCCAGGAACCGCTCGATGTCCTCGGCGGTCACGGTCTCGGCGCTCGTTTCGAACGGGCTGGCGGGCACGCACGACGAGGCCATCACGAAGTAGTCGAGGGGGATCCCCTCGGCCGCCCGGAGGAGGGCCCGCACCCCCCGAAGGCCGAACACGTTGGCGATCTCGTGGGGATCGAGGATCACCGTGGTGGTCCCCCACGGCAACACGGCCCGCGCGAACTGGTCGACCATCAGCTTCGTCGACTCGATGTGCATGTGACCGTCGATGAAGCCGGGGAGGAGGATCAGACCCGAGCAGTCGACGCTCTCGAGGCCCTCGTACCGGCCCAGGCCGGCGACGTGCCCGTCCACGATGGCCACGTCGACCTCGAGGAGCTCCCCGGTGAACACCGAGAGCACCCGTCCGCCGGCGAGGACGAGGTCGGCCGGCTCGGAGCGACGGGCCACCGAGATCCGGCGACGCAGCCGCTCGGTGGCCCCCTCCATGGCGGAAGGGTACGCCACCGTCGGTCAGGCAGCGAGCCGGGCTGCGGCCTGTTGCGCCGGAAGGATCCACCGGAACCGGCGAGGGATGGCCGGACGACCCGCCCGGAGCGCGGCCAGCGAGGCCCGCAGGGCGGCCTCCCGAGCCGGCCCCCACCGGACCCCGTACATCGCCCGCAGACGCGGCGGCAGCGTGCCGAACGCCCACCAGGAAACGGCCCGCAGCACCGGACGCCACTCGGCTTCGGGGGGCGGCGTTCGGACGAGCGCGGCGACCCGACGGGAAGCGTCGGTCACCCGGAGGTCGTCACCGGCCACCACCCTGGCGATGTACGCGCGAAGCGCCGCGACGGTCGGCGGGATCCGCTCGCGCGAGAGACCCAGGAGCTCGGCCCCGGCCATCTGCTCGCGGTGGAACCGCTCCCGCTCCTCCGGCGTGAGCCGCCCCACGGTGAGCCGCTCGAACAGAAGCGCGCTGTCCACCAGGCAGGCGTGCACCCACAGCAGGAGGTCGGGATCCATCGCGTTGTACGGCTTGCCGGTCACCGGGTCGACGCCGCGAACGCGGCGGTGGACCTCGTTGATGCGCTCGGCCGCGGCCAGGGCCTCCTCGCGGGTGCCGAACGTCAGCGAGTACGTGAGGAACAGCGTCCGCTCGAGCCGCCGCCAGGGATTGCGCTCGTAGAAGCCGGTCTCCCTGGCACCGGCGATGACGAGCGGATGCGCGCCGTGCATCAGCAGGGCCCGGGCCCCGCCGAACAGCACCGTGGTCTCCCGGTGGACCCGCCACGACACGCTCGACGGTCCAAACAGCCCCGCGTCCATGGCGCCGATGGTAGGCCCCGGGAACGGCGAACGGGCCCCGAAGGGCCCGTTCGGCATTCGGTCTCGTTACAGCGTCGTTCGACGCCAGCGGCTGGCCCCGGCTCGCGTGATGAGCCACACCAACAGGGCCGCCACCAGGATCGAGGCGATCCAGTCGACGCCTTCGGTCTCCTCGAACACCGCCCCGGCGAGCCATCCGCCGATCACGGCGCCGACGATCCCGACGACGATCGTGACCAGCAGCCCCATCCCACTGGTCCCGGGGACCAGGAGCCGGGCCACGATGCCGACGATGGCACCGACCACGATGTAGCCGAGGATCGACTCGACGTCCACGCCCTTGCCTCCGCGCTGCGCGACCAGCGGCAGGGCCGCCAGGCCGACCAGCGCGAGTCGTTGCGTCCTCATGTCTGCGCCCTCCTTCGTCGGGCTCGTGCAGATCGAGGCTTACCCGCCGCCCCGGGTCAGCAAACGGCGCGGTGGTCGCCGCCGGCGCCGCCGCGCTTCTCGACCAGCCGGACCTCCGCGACCCTGGCCGATCGCTCGAACGCCTTGGCGGCGTCGTAGAGGGTCAGCGCGGCCACCGCGGCGGCCGTCATGGCCTCCATCTCCACGCCGGTTCGGTCGGTGGCCCGCACCGTGGCGGTGACCACCACACGGCCCGCGTCCGGCTCGGCGTGGACGGCGACCTCGGCGCCGGTCACGGCGACGGGATGGCAGAACGGGAGGAGCTCCGGAGTGCGCTTCAGGGCCAGCAGGCCGGCGATCCTGGCCGCCTCCAGCGGGTCACCCTTCGGCGTCCCGGCGAGGAGCCGCTCGATCGTGGCCGGCTCGGCGACCAGGACCGACTCTGCCACGGCCACTCGATCGGTCACGTCCTTCGATCCGACGTCGACCATCCGGGCGGCTCGCTCCCCCGGGTCGCTCATGGCTGGTCCCGCACCAGGATGACCCGGACCGGCGTCCCGGCCTCGGCGGTCGCCACCCCGACCGGGATCACCGCGAGGCCGTCGGCCCGCGCCATCGTCGCCAGCAGGTTCGAGCCGCGCGGCCCTGTCGGTGACGCCACCAACCCGCCGTTCGACCGGTGGAGTCGAACCCGCGCGAACTGCACCTTCTCCTCGGGGCCGGTCACGTCGGCGTCGAGGGTCGCCCGCACCTCGGTGCGGGCGTCGCCGCGTCCCATCATCGACAGGACCGCCGGGCGCACGAATACCTCGAACGAGACGAACACCGAGACGGGGTTCCCCGGCAACCCGAAGTACGGCCGACCGCCGAGGGTGCCGAACGCCTGGGGCTTCCCCGGCTGCATCGCCACCTCGACGAAATCGACCTCGCCGCCGGAGCCGAACGCGGCCTTGACGGGATCGCGCTCACCGACGGAGACGCCGCCCGAGGACACCAGCACGTCGACGCCCTCGGCCTCGGTCAGGACGCGGGCCAGGGCCGCGCCGTCGTCCGGAACCCGGCCGAGCGGGACCGGGACGGCTCCGGCCTCCAGCACGCAGCCGTGGAGGGTCAGGGCGTTGGCGTCGGGGACGAGGCCCGGCCCCAGCGGCGCGCCGGGCTCCACCAGCTCGTCGCCCGTCGACAGGATCCCCACCCTGGCCCGGGGGATCGCCCGGACCGAGCCCAGCCCGGCCGACGCCAGCAGTCCCAGGTCCGCCGCCAGGAGCCGCTTCCCCGCGGGGACCATCACGTCACCCGCGCGAACGTCCTGGCCGGCCCGGCGGACGTACCGGCCCGGCGGCACGGGGGCCAGGACCAGCACCCGGTCCGCCTCCCGGATCGTCTGCTCCACCGGCACCACCGCGTCCGCGCCGGGGGGAACGACGCCGCCGGTGGGCACGGCCACGGCCTCGCCCCCCCCGACCTCGAGCTCGCTCGGAGACCCCATCTGGACCGCGCCGACCGGCCGCAGGGCCGCCGGTCGGTCCGGGGCGGCGCCGGCCACGTCGGCGGCCCGCACCGCGTACCCGTCCATCGCCGAGGAGGAGAAGGGCGGGAGCTCGATCGGGGCGAGGACGTCCTCGGCGGCCACGCAGCCGTGCGCTTCCGCGAGGGCGAGCTCCGTGGGAGGCAGCCGGTCGATCCTCGACATCGCCCGCGATCGGGCCTCGTCCAGCGGAAGCAGAGGGGCGCCGGTGTCGTGGTCGTGGCCGGGCCTCACGGGTCCAGCCCGATCCACCGCTCGCCGGCCGGACCGGCCTCCTTCTTCCACACCGGGAGGCGGCGCTTCACCTCCTCGAGCACGTGGCGGCACGCCTCGAACGCTTCGCCCCGGTGCGGAGCGGAGCACGCCACGACCACGGTGCGCTCGCCGACGCCGAGGTCCCCGACGCCGTGGAGCACGGCCACGCCCTCGAGGGGCCACTTCACGGTGGCCTCCTCGGCGACCTCCCGGAGGATCCGTTCGGCCATGGCCTCGTACGCCGAATAGGCCAGGCGGTCGACCCGCCCGCCGTCGGACCGGACGGTGCCCACGAACGCCACGGTCCCCCCGGCCTCGGG
The DNA here is from genome assembly GCA_937890785.1 of uncultured Actinomycetes bacterium. Taxonomy (GTDB): domain Bacteria; phylum Actinomycetota; class UBA4738; order UBA4738; family CALAEC01; genus CALAEC01. Next base: position 7,270 of record CALAEC010000201.1, on the reverse strand, counting down.
CGATGCCACGGCATCCAGGGCCTCGTCGACCGAGGGCCGCTCCCGGAGCCCAATGGCGATCCGGGCGCCCCCGCCGGCCACCGGCGGGAGCAGCGCCACCTCGTCGCCGGGGCGGACCGGGTGCTCGGGAGGGACCACCTCGAGGTTCACCGCGACCTGGAGCGCGGCGGCCATACCGGCGAACGATGGGTGGCGCCGGAGGACCGCCTGGAGGATGTCCCCCGCCGTGTCTCCGTCGCCGAGCGGGACCTCGGCCACCCCCGCCCCGGCGCGGTCCGCCAGGCCGCCGAACAACCGGACCCGCACGCTCATCGTGCCTCCCCGGCCGGGCGTTCGCCGGCGCGGCCGGTTCGCGAGGCCACCAGCCCGGCCAGGATCGACAGCGCGATCTCCTGGGGCGTCCGGGCTCCGATATCGAGGCCGACGGGCGTCTCCACCCGCGAGGGGTCCACACCGAGCTCCCGCAGGCGCTCCAGATGCGGCCCGGCGTGGCGCCGGCTCCCCATCACGCCGACCGATCGCGCCCCCGCGCCGACCAGCGCGGCGACATGCTCGGCCACCAGCGGTGCGTCGTGATCGGTGTGCACGACGTCGAAGACGCCGACCGGACCGAGCTCGTCCGGCGAACCGACCACCCGCCCGGCCGCCTCCTTGTGGTCGGCCGTGACCCGTTCGGACCGTGGTTCCACCAGCACCGTGTCGTGCCCGAGGTCCACCCCCCACCGGAGGAGCCACCGCGCCACCGGCGTGGCTCCCAGCACGACCAGCGTCGGGCGGGTGGCACCGGTGGGCTCCAGGAACACCTCCACCGATCCGAGCTCGTGCTCGTAGGTGCGCAGCACCGGCTCCCCCTCCTCCAGCACCGCCGACACGTCGGCCGCGGCGGCGCCGTCGAACTCGGCGCACCCCAGGGTGCCCTCGAGTGGGCCGGACCGGCCCAGCACCAACCGCTGGCCCGCCCGGCACGGCGGGTCGCCGTGGACCCGGACGGCCGTGGCCACCACCCGAGGCTCGGCGGGGACGGGCGGCGGCGTCTCCCGATGGAGGGTGCGGCCGGCCACGAGCTCCAGGGCGTGCGGCAGAGCGGGGAGCACCGCCTCGAGGCTTTCGACCGCGCCACGGCGGCCACCCGGCAGGTTCAGGACCAGCGCCGACCCGATCGTCCCCGCGATGCCTCGAGAGAGATCGGCCATCGGGGTGGTGGCCCGGCCGGCCGCGCGCATCGCCTCGGCCAGCCCGGGCGCCTCGCGGTCGATCACCGTCCGGGTGGCCTCGGGCGTGACGTCGCGGGGTCCCAGTCCCGTCCCGCCGGTGGTGACCACCAGCACGGCCGCGGCGGCCAGCTCTCGGAGCGTCGCCTCGATCCGGTCCCGCTCGTCCGGAACGATCTCGCGACGCACCACGTCGAACCCCGCGGCCTCGAGCGCCTGGGCCACCGCCGGCCCGGACAGGTCCGGACGGGATCCCTCGGCCACCCCGTCGCTCACGGTCAACGTCGCCGCTGTGGGCCGGCCCATAGCGCGATGCTACCGGCCGGCCGGCTCGTCCGGCAGGGTGCCCCGGCGGCCGTGCCCGGGAAGGCCGAGTGTCCCCCGATGTGGAACGATGGTTCCGTGCGTGATCCCCTGGTCGACCGGTTCGGCCGCGTCGCCACCGATCTCCGCGTATCGGTGATCGATCGGTGCAACTTCCGGTGCACCTATTGCATGCCGGCGGAGGGCCTGCCGTGGCTCGACCGCGAGGAGATCCTGACCGCCGACGAGATCGAGCGGCTGGTTCGGACCCTGGTCGCCAGTGGCATCCGCGAGGTGAAGCTCACGGGCGGCGAGCCCACGGTCCGCCCCGACCTGCCCGACATCGTGGCCCGCCTTCGGGGGATCGACGACGCCCTCGAGCTGTCGCTGACCACCAACGGCTACCTGCTCGACCGGCTCGCGGGGCCCCTGGCCGAGGCCGGCCTCGACCGGGTGACGATCTCGTGCGACTCGTTGCTGCGGCACCGCTTCGCCGAGATGACCCGACGCGACGCGCTGGGCCGCGTCCTGTCGGGCCTGCGGTCCGCCGCCACGGCCGGGCTCCGGCCGATCAAGGTGAACTGCGTGGTGATCGGGGGGACGAACGACGACGAGGCCGTGGGCTTCGCGGGGCTGGCCCGGGAGGCCGACGTCGAGGTTCGGTTCATCGAGTACATGCCGCTCGACGCGGAGCGCCGATGGGAGCGCGACAAGGTGGTCCCGTCGGCCGTCCTTCGCGACCGGATCAACGCGGTCCATCCGCTGGCCACGGTCAACGGGCACGGGCCCCAGCCGGCCACCACGTTCCGGTTCGCCGACGGCGCGCCGGGCAGGGTGGGCTTCATCGCTTCCGTGACCGAGCCGTTCTGCGAGACCTGTAACCGCATCCGTATCACGGCGGATGGGCAGCTGCGGACGTGCCTGTTCTCGTTGGACGAGACCGACCTCCGGACGCCGCTGCGATCGGGGGCCACCGACGAGGACCTCGACGCGGTCGTCCGCGAGGCCGTGGGCGAGAAGTGGGCCGGGCACCGTATCGACCATCCCGACTTCGTCCGGCCGGGGCGCAGCATGTCGATGATCGGTGGATGAACCTGCTCCTGCCCCCCCTCAGCCGAGGGGGACGGGGCCGGTCCGGCCCGGGTCGTACTCCGCGAGCTCGAACACGTCCTCGAAGGCGACCACCACGTCCCCGGCCAACCACAGGGGGCGGGAGAATCCGGAATCGAGGGCCGTGAAGCGCCACCGGTCGGCCCGGAACCGGCCGGCCGGCGTCGAAACCTCCTCCTCGCCCTCGAGCTCGTAGCGCTGGCGCACCGACACCGGCTCGCAGGTCACCGGGCGCAGGTACAGCACGTCGATCTCCGCGGTCCCACCGAGCCGGCGGGCGGTCACGGCGTTGAAGCACGGCGAGAAGTAGTCGAGCTCCACGTGCGGCCCGAAGGGAACGTCGACGGGCTCGCCATCTCGGACGGCGGTGGCCCGGTCCCCTTCGACGACAACGGCCAGATCGTGCGAACCCGTGTCGATCCGGAGCCGGATGGGGCGCCACCGGTCATCGACGACGAAGTCCACGACCTCGCGGTGCGGATCCGGCACGGAGGTCTCGATCTCCGCCACGTACCGCCACCCGGCCGGGCCGGGCGCGCAGCGGAACGACTCGGTCCCCACGGCCCGGCCCGAGCCGTCCTGGACCGTGTACCGGCCGGCCGGCATCAGGCGGGCTCCGCGGCCCGGGAGCGGGCCAGCAGCAGCCCCAGGCCCAGGACCGCCACGACCGAGCCGATCAGGAACACGCCGCCGTAGCCGAAGCCGTGGGCCACGAAGCCCAGGGCGGCCGGGCCGATCCCGAAGCCGACGTCGACCATCGCGCTGAACGTGGCGATGGCGGCCCCCCGCTCGCCCGGCGAGGTGCCTCGAAGCGCCAACGCCATCAGCGCCGGGAAGGCCAGGGCCTGGCCCACCGCGTACACCGCCGTGGCCGCGAACAGGCCGGCCGTGGTCCCCCACACCCCCATCAGTGCCAGCCCGCACGCCGACACCGCCAGCGACACGCGAGCCGTCCGCATCGGCCCCATCGTGTCGGGAAGTCGAGCGCCGACGAACCGGATCGCCAGGACGATGCCCGAGAACACCACGAACACCGTCCGAGAGCCGGACAGGCCCAGCTCCCGCGCGTACAGCGGCACGAACGCGAAGAACGCCGCCGCGCCCCAGATGCTCGCCAGGACCGCAGTCCCCGGGAGCAACGCGCCGCGGTGGATCAGGCGCGACGGATGATCGGCCCACTCGACCTGCGGGATCCGAACGCGCAGGGCCAGGAGGAACGCCGCCAGGCCGAGCGCCGCGGCCACGAGCCACACCCGGTCGAACCGGGCGTCGCCCAGCACGACCTCGCCGATCACCGGCCCGATCGCGATCCCCGTCCACAGGGCCAGCGAGAAGAAGCTGATGGCCTCGCCGCGGCGATCGTCCGGCGCCATGTCGGCGATGGCGCTGGCGGCGCCGGTGAAGAAGAGCGCCTCGCCGGCTCCGGTGATCAGGCGGAGCGCCACCAGCAGCGGCACGGAATCCGCCGCAACGTACGCGGCCACTGAGGCGGTCACCACCCCGATCCCGATCAGCATCGGCAGTCGCCGGCCCCGCCGGTCGGCCAGGCGACCGGCCCACGGCCGGACCAGGAGCGCGGTCACGCTGAAGGCGCCCACCGTCACACCGACCGAGACATCGTCGCCTCCGAGCGGCCCCCGGACGTAGAGCGGCAGCACCGGCAGGACCACGCTGACCGACACGAAGTAGGCCAATGTCGCCAGGCCGATCAGCACGAACGTGGGCGTGACGAGCCGCTCTCGGCGCACGGTCGGCCGAGTCTAGCGCCGCGCGGTCAGGTCACCGGGAACGGCCACTGCAACCACCAGGGAACCGGGGATGCCTCCACGCGGGCGATCCACTTGACCCACCAGAAGCCGCGGCGCCCCGGAGCGACCACCCGCGCGGGGAAGCCGTGCCCGGCATCGAGGGGCCGCCCGCCGACCCGCGTTGCGACGAGGAGCCGAGAGGCGTCACCGATGGGGAACCTGCGCGGGTACCCGGTCACGGACACGACCCTGATGCTTCGGCCCTGGCCCGTCGGCGGCAGGAGCCGGCTCAGCCACGCGCCCTCCCACACCTGGTCGGCGTACCACCCGCCGGTGCAGTCGAGGGTGGCTCGCACCCGATCGTCGAAGCCGGCCAGCTCCTCGTACGACCAGCGCCGAACCACCTCGCTACCCGAGGCCACCTCGAGCCGCCACGACGCCGCGTCGACCTCGGGGACCGCATCGTTCAGCCACTGGGTCACCGGCATCTCCTCGGGCCGGCCCGAGCCACGCTCATACGAGCCGGTGAACCGGCGGTCCGAGCCGGGGAGGCCGGTCACCCGGACCACCCCCTCGACGCCCGCGTACGCCAGGCCCGCTCCGCCCACGACCGCGCCGGCCCGGAGCAGCGCCCGTCGGGAGAGGTCGGTCCGCCGGGGACGGACCCGCCGGGCCACCACGTGCCCCACGGCGAACGGGAGGGACAGCAGCGCCGCGCCGACGTGCACCTGCATCGCCGTCACCGGGCCGAGGTCCACGACGAGGCCCGTGCCGTGGAGGATCCCGAACAGCACGGCGAGCCCGGCCAGCACGGTCAGCGCCACCGAAGCCCACGATCCCGGCCGTCGTCGCCGAAGCCCCCGGCGGGCGATGGCCGACTTCCACGGCGCCAGGACGAGGAGGCCCAGCCCGACCACGCCGTGGGCGATCACGGCCACGCGGCCCCATCCCGATCCGATCGCGTACGCCAGGGCGCCGGTCAGGATCGCCGCCGCCAGGAGCACGAGGAGCGCCAGGTTCGTTCGCCGCCCGGCCATCGCCGCGAGCCTATCTCGGCGTATGCTGGCCGGCATGGACGCCCGGCCAGAGGGTCCGAACGACCCCGCCGCGGTGTGGGACCTGATCCGCCGCGCCGACGAGTTCGTGAAGTACTCGCCGAACCGGGACCCGGCCACGGCCCGGGCTCAGGCCCGCCGCCAGCTCGAGCGCGCCGCCGAGGCGGCCTCGGCCCTCACCGACGCCGACGCCCGCGACGCACTGACCGCGCAGGTGCGCCGCCGCCTCGACGACCTGGACATCGACGATGCCGGCGGCTGACCAGGCCGCACGGACCCCCCCGGGGCAGCACCTCACCAGGGGCTGGCCGATCCTTCACGCCGAGGGGATCCCACCGTTCGACCCGGCCTCGTGGCGGTTCCGGGTCACCGGCGCGGTCGACCGAACCGTCGAGTGGACCTGGGACGAGTTCCGGGCGCTCCCCTCGGCCACGGTGACCTCCGACATCCACTGCGTCACGGGGTGGTCGAAGCTCGACAACACCTGGGAGGGCGTGCCGTTCCGAGACATCGTCGGCGCCGCCGGCCCCACCGCCGCGGCGACCCACGCGTTGATCGAGGCGCCCTCGGCGTACACCGCGAACCTCCCCCTGGAGGCGCTGGACGACGACGATGTGCTGTTTGCCTGGTCGCACGACGGCGAACCCTTGCCACCCGAGCACGGCGGGCCGCTCCGCCTGGTCGTGCCGAAGCGGTACTTCTGGAAGAGCGTGAAGTGGGCCGTTGGCGTGCGGCTGCTCGAGCGCGACGTGCGCGGGTACTGGGAGGAGCGCGGCTACCACAACGACGCGGACCCCTGGGCCGAGCAGCGCTACGCGTGGCAGGAGGGACGCTGAGCCGACTGCTGGTGGCCACGGCCGGCGGCCTGCACGACCTCGACGGTACTGCCGGGCTGGAGGGCCGCTCGATGGTGGCCCTGGCGAACGGCCGGGACGCGACGTGGGCCCTCGACGCCGACGGCACCATCCTCCGCTCCGAGGATGGCGGCTGGGAGCGCGCCGCAGCGCTGGCCGACCCCAGGCCCCGCTGCCTCCTCCCGCACGAGGACGGGGTCCTGGTCGGCACCGCCGAGGCTCGGCTGTACCGGCTCCGCCGCGACACGATCGAGCCGGTGGAGGCCTTCGACGAGGTGGAGGGCCGGGACCGGTGGTTCACGCCGTGGGGCGGCCCTCCCGACACCCGGTCGGTGGCGGCCGACGCGGCCGGGACCGTTCACGCGAACGTGCACGTCGGCGGGATCGTCCGGTCGACGCCCGACGGCGCCTGGCGGCCCACGATCGACATCGAGACCGACGTCCACCAGGTCATCGCCCACCCTGAACGGGCCGGGCTGATCCTGGCGGCCACCGCGTTCGGCCTGGCCCGGAGCGACGACGGCGGCGACTCGTGGACGATGGCCGACGACGGCCTCCACGCCCCGTACTGTCGAGCGGTGGCCGTGGCCGGGGACGCCGTGCTGATCACCGCCTCGACCGGGCCGAGGACCCGGCAGGCCGCGGTGTACCGGCGGCCGCTGGACGGCGCCGGGCCGTTCGAGCGGTGCACCGGGGGGCTCCCGGAGTGGTTCCCCTCGAACATCGACACGCACACGCTGGCCACGGACGGCGCTCGTGTCGCGTTCGGAACCGCCGAAGGCGCGGTGTGGGTCTCGGACGACGGCGGCGGCACGTGGAGAACCGCGCTGGACGGCCTCCCTCGCGTCACCGCCGTCCTCTGGACCTCCTAGCGGGCCTTCGGCAGAACCCGGTCTTCGTAGAACGTCGGCCCAGGGCTGATAGTGGTTCCCCACGCCGGTCGGGGGAAACGCGGGTACGGTGACGCCGTGGTCTCGAACGGCATGCTG
>CALAEC010000200.1 GCA_937890785.1 uncultured Actinomycetes bacterium | reverse complement strand
CGCCCGCGGAGGAGGCCACCGAGGACGTCAGCGCGAATCTGTGTCAGGTCCCCGGCAACGAGGAGCCGCCCGGCTTCGCCACGGCCCGGCAGATGCCCGGACCCTGACTCAGAAGCCGGGGACGGACCATGCACTCAGGCATGGTTTTGCCAATGGGTCCCATGATTCAGTCAGCGACACGTCAACACATATCGGGCATGATGCCCGTTAGTCCGGAGGCAGTGCGTGAGTGAAGGCAGGGAGACGAGGCCATATCCGGGGCTCACCAGCGGTCTTGTGACCAGATTCGCCCTCGTGGTTGCCGCTGGTGGGACCTTGCTTGCTTGGTTGTTCGTGATTCGCGAACTCCCTCAGTCCGAGCAGCCCTTCTGGTGGAAGCGTCTAGGATTCTTCGCAGCGATCGGGGCAGGGTTAGGAGTCGTTGTCGGCCTGATTGGTCTGCGAATCTGGCAACTTGGTAAGCCACCACGGGCTGGGCATCATCCGAGGCGAATGGTTTGGGCCGTTTCTGTCCTCATCGGAATCACGGGGGCACTCGTCGGAGCGAGCGATTCTCCCACGCTCCAACTCGCACTGGTCGGTGGGGGAGCTGCCTTCGTTTTGGTCCTTGGAAGTGTGATGGCGATTAGCCTTCGGCGCTTGGAGAGTACGTCGTCTTGACCGAGCGTGGTCCATGGAGATGGGTGAAGCGTGTCAGCTTGACCGCCGGGCCGGTTGCGCATGTTGATGCTCAGCGGAACAGGTCGCGGGCGATGACCTCGCGCTGGATCTCGCTGGTGCCCTCGTAGATCCGGGGGGCCCGGACCTCGCGGTATAGCTTCTCCAAAAGATGGCCGCGTTCCAGGGCCCGGGCGCCGAGGATCTGGACCGCGGCGTCGACCACCCACTGCGCCGTCTCGGTGGCGAACAGCTTGGCCATGGCCGAGCGGCGGGTCACGCCCGGCGCGCTCCCGTCGTAGGCCGCCGCGGCCGAGTACACCAGGAGACGGGCCGCCTCGGTCCGGGTGGCCATCTCGGCCAGCGCGTGGCTCACGGCCTGGAACTCACGGATCGACTTCCCGAAGGCCTCGCGTTCGGCCGCGTGTTCGACCGCGACGTCGAGGGCCGCCCACGCCATCCCCACGGCGAAGGCGCCCACGCTCGGCCGGAACAGGTCGAGCGTCCGCATGGCCACTCTGAACCCCGCGTCGACCTCGCCGAGGACCTGCTCCGGACCGACCGCGACCCCGTCGAACCGGAGTCGCCCGATCGCGTGGGGCGCCAGGAGCTCCAGGGGC
>CALAEC010000199.1 GCA_937890785.1 uncultured Actinomycetes bacterium | reverse complement strand
TCGCGGCCGTCGATGAACGACGCCGAGCCGCCGTCGGAGCCAGACACCACGTGAGCCGACGTCAGGAGGAAGCCATCCGGGGTGATGACCACGGCGCTGCCGGCGCCCTCGGCCCGCCGGCCGCCCCGGACCCGATGGGTCACCCGCAGGCTGGCCACCGAAGGGATCAGCCCCTCGGCCACCGACGTGACCACCCGCGAGTACGCGTCCAGAGCCTCTCCGTCGGTGTCGGGCCCAGCTCGGTCGTCTCCCTCGACCGCCGGACCGTGCAGGATCGCGTCGACGTACCGAACGTTCATCGCCTCACTTCCTTCGGTCCTCGGGCCCGGACCCGCTCGACCCGTTCGAAGGCCGTCCGCAGGTCCCGCAGCCAGTCCTCCAGGTTCTCGCCAACCATCCGAACGCACCACGCCAGCGCCTCGCTCCGGCTCCGGCCCACCCCCGCGTCCTCCAGGACGTCGAGCACGGCCCGCTCCGCTATCCGCAGCCGGGTCATCACCGGCACGCTCAGAGTGGTGAACAGCACGCGCACGTCTCCGCATTCCACGCCCCAGGAGACCTTCCGCCGGAACAGGTGCTCGGCCTCGAGCGCGATGCCGATCCTGCGGTCGCGGGTCTCCTCCCGGAACCGCTCGATCCGAGCCTCGCGGGCGGCGGCCCTGGCCGCGGCCGTCGCGCCTCGCGGGGACGAGGGCTCGGGGATCCGGCCCACCACCAGGATCTCCTCGCGGTCGGCGGAGACCTCGGGAGGCCGGGTGAACCAGCCGTCCGGGAGCCTGCCGGCGAACCACCCGGCCACCTCCGCATCCGCGGCCACGAGCGCCCCGCCGGCCATCTCGATTACAAGATTACACCCGGCCTCCGGGCGGGTGCCGAGGCGCGAGGGAGCGGCCGGCCGGGGGGCGCCTCGTCGACCCCGGGCGGGGCCGTCGTGGCCGCCGGGTAGAATGGCCGCCATGGCCATGCGGGCGCAGCGGCGGGCCAAGCCCGAGCTGGGGGTCGTCGACTACACCCTGGCCAAGCGGGCGCTCCTTCGAGAGGTTCGGCGGGGCATGCTGTCGCGGATCGACGTCTGCGACGCCCATCCCGAGCTGATGCGGGCCGCTCGCCACGTCGGCCGAGAGACCGCCCGGCCGTGCCCGGTGTGCGACCGGGAGGGCCTCCGTCTCCTCGCGTACGTCTACGCCGATGACCTCAAGCGCGACAACGGCAGGGTGTGGGACCTCGACCAGGGGATCGCCCTGGCCGCCACTCGGAAGGGCGGCGCCTGCTACGTGGTCGAGGTCTGCACGGACTGCGCCTGGAACCATCTGACCGAGGCCTTTGTTCGCCGCAGCGCCGGCTAGCCCGCCGGTCGTGTGAAGGCCGCTCTCGCGCTTCCCGTCGCCCTCGTGCTGGGCATTGTGGCCGACCTGAGCGCGGGGGTCCTTCGGAGGCGGGGCACGCCGGGCTGGTGGCGGGGGGTCACCGACCGGTGGACCGACGTCCGTCGCCTGGTTCGGTCCCCCCGGGCACGGCCGGCCCCGATCGAAGCCGTGGGGACGGCGGCCGCGCTGACCGGCGCCGGGTTCGCCGCCGGGGCGGCGCTCGGCGTGGTCCCGGGGACGCTGGCGCTGGCGTACCCGGCCCTGGCGCTGGCGGTGATCGGCGCGCACCTGGCCGTCCCGATCCGTCGTGGCGGGGAGAGGGCGGCCGCGACCGCGCGGCTGCAGGCGGTCCTGGCCGAGCCGGCCTTCGCCGTGGCCGTGGCCGCCCTGGCCCTGCGGTGGCGGGCCCTCGACCTCGAGGCCATTCGAGGCACCCAAACCGTGCTGGGACCCGGCATCGCCCTGGGCCCGGCGCTCGTGGCGGTGGGCCTGGTCCTGGCGGCCGTGGTGGCCCTGTCGATGGGCTCCCTGCGAGTGCCGCAGGAGCCCCCCGCTGTGGCCAGGCGGGCCGGATCCTCGCTCCTGGCCGCCCTGGCCCGATGGGCCGCCGCCGGGGCCACCGCGATGCTGGTGGCCGTCATGGTGGCGGGGCACCGGCTCGACCCCTCGGCCGGCGTCGTCGGGTTCGCGGCGGCTGCCGTGATCGCCGCGATCCTGTTCGGGGCCGGGGGCGGGGCGGTGCGGATGCTCAGCGTGGGCCGGCCCTGGATCGTGGTTGGCGCGGCGCTGCTGGTGGGCGTGACTGCCGTGGCCCTGGTGGTGACGGCGTGAGCCGGACCGTGGTGGTCCAGGCGGCACTTGTCGGCCCGGCGGTGGCGGGGGCGGCCTGGCTGGCCCTCTGCCCGCTTCGCCGGCGGTGGCCCCGATGGGTCGCCGGGGCGGTCCTGGGCCTGGGCGCCCACGCCGCCGCGTGGTGGGTGTTCTGGCTGGCCTTCGAGGGGGAGGCACCGTCCTGGCGGGCCTTCGCCCCAGACCTCCTCGGCGCCACGGTGGCCGTGGCCGGCGAGGTGGCCATCCTGGTGGCGGCCCTGCGGGTCGAGGGCCTTCAGCGCCGGGAGGTCCCGGCGGCCGGCACCGCGCTGGGGGTGGCCGCCTCGGCGATCGTGGCCGCCGCCTACACCGGGAGCGTGCCGGTCCTGGCGATGGTCGTGATCCTGCCGAGCGCGGCCGTGGCCGCGGCCGTGCTGGCCTCGCCCGGACGCCCCGACCTCCGGGGATTCCTGCCGCTGGCCGCGGCGGACGTAGTGGCGATCGCGGGCCTGATCGTGGCCCAGGGCCGAGGCGAGACCGCCGGCCTGGGCCCCTCGCCGGGGGCCTCGGCGTTTCTCCTCCTGGCCGCGGCGGCCATCAAGGTCGGAGCGGTCCCGGGCCTGGGGACCTGGCGGCTGGCCGCCGGCTCGGGCCCCGGCGGTCTGGTCGCGGTGACGCTTCGAGCGCAGGGCATGGCCTTGGCGGTGACCGGCGGCCTGGTGATGGGGGCCGCTCAGGGGAGCGCCGCCGTGGCCGGGATCGCCGCGGGGGCACTCCTCGTCGGCGGTATCGCCGCCATCGCCGTTCGAGATGCCGGCACCGCCCTGTCGGGCGCCGTCGGGGCGGGGGCGGCGGTGCCGTTCGTGGCCCTCGGGCTGGGAGGCGCCGTCGGCACGAGGGCGTTCCTGGTGCTGTTCCCGGCGTTCCTCCTCGCCGCCGGGGCCATCGCCCTGGCGGGGTGGCCCGGTGGCGGGGAACCGAGATCATCCAGAGCGGCGTGGCGATGGTTCGGATCCGCCGGGCTCGCGGCTGCCGTGTTCTCCGTCCTCGGGTTCCCGCCCGGCGGCGGGTTCCCGGGCACGTGGCTGACGCTCTCGGTGGCGGGCCTTCGAGCCGAGGCCTCCCCGGCGTGGTTCCTGATCCTCGGGGGAGCGGTGGTCGGCCTGGTGCTGGCCGGCCTGGCCGCCGTGCCGTCCATCCGCTCCGCCGGCGCAGGGGCCCTTCGGGCGATCCCGGCGGCGCTGGCCGGCCTGGCGCTGCTGTACGTCGGGCTGCAGCCGGTCCGCCTGGCGGTCGGCTGGTGGCTCCGGATCGAATCCGAGCTGGGGACGCCGGTGGTCCTGGCCGCCTCAGGCGCGCCGGAGCTCCCCGTGCTTGGTGGCCGGAACCTGGCGCTGATCGTGGGGGAGGCCGCGCTCCTGGTGGCCGCGGTGGTGGCCCTGGGCCGCGGGCTCCGCGACGAGTCGTCGCCGTATGCCCCGACGGCTCCCCGCGGACTTCGCGCCGCCCTGGACCGGGCGGCGGCCCGCCTACCCCGAGGTCCCCTGGCCCGCCCGGTCGCCGCCGGCATCGCCACCTGGCGAAAGGGGCTGGACCTCGGCGTGCTCGCCGCTCTCGAGCTGGCCGCCGTCGCCCTGGTCGTCGTGGTGGTCGCTGAGGCAGCGGCCTCGGGCTTCCTGTAGCCCGGTTCCGGGGGAGGTCCGCGGGTAGAATCTGTCGAACGTGGCCACCAAGACCCTGCCCGAGAAACGCATACCCAGACGAAACGGGCGCAAGCACGCCCCGAAGCGGCCGATCCGGACACGGACCAAGCGCCCTTTCCTGCTTCGGTTCTGGTGGCTGTGGGCCGTCCCCCTGGCGGGGGCGGCGATCCTGTTCGGAGCGCTGGCGTACGTCTACTCCCAGCTTCCCCTGAACCTGAACATCCAGCAGGAGCAGACCTCGTACCTCTACGACAAGAACGGGCGGCTGATGACCACCTTCGAGGCCGGCGTGGACCGCACCGCGATCGACTTCGACCAGATGCCCGAGGTGTTCCTCAACGCCGTCATCGCCGCCGAGGACAAGGACTTCTACTCCCACGGGGGCGTGGACCTGTTCGCCATCGTCAGGGCCGCCTGGGCCAACTTCACCGGCGGCGAGATCCAGCAGGGCGCCTCGACGATCACGCAGCAGTACGCCCGCAACGTGTTCCCCGAGGTCGGCACGGAGGTCTCGATCGAGCGGAAGATCAAGGAGATCCTGTACGCGCTGAAGGTGGAGCAGGCCCTGCCGAAGAACGAGATCCTCCGCCGGTACCTGAACACGGTGTACTTCGGGAACGGCGCCTACGGGGTCGAGGCCGCCGCGCAGACCTACTTCCGCAAGCACGCCAGCGAGCTCGAGCTCGAGGAGGCGGCCTTGCTGGCCGGCATCGTCGCCAACCCCGCGGCCTTCGACCCGATCGAGGACACGGAAGCCGCCCTCGGTCGGCGGAACTACGTCCTCGGGCGGATGGTAGCGGCGGGATACATCGACCAGTCCCGGGCGGCGGAGGTCGCGGAGCGGCCCATCCAGGTCGAGCGGGCGCGGCCCTCGTGGCAGCACCGTCACGACGCGTACTACATCGACTACACCCGGCGGTACCTCGAACGGAACTACGGTGGGCGGACCTTCACCGGCGGCCTGCGGGTGCGTGGAACGCTGAACCCTGAGTGGCAGGAGGCCGCCGAGGACGCCATCGAGGCGCACCTGTCGCAGGAGCCTGGAACTCCGCAGGCGGCGCTGGTGGCCATCGACGTCCGGAACGGTGAGGTCCGGGCCATGGTCGGCGGGAAGAACTTCGCCAAGGAGCAGGTGAACCTGGCTACCGGGGACGGGGGAACGGGACGGCAGTCGGGATCGGCGTTCAAGGTGTTCACCCTGATGGCCGCCATCGAGCAGGGCGTCTCCCTGAACACGGTGTTCAGCGGCCCCAGCCAGATCGACATGTCGGACCGAGGGTGTCCGGGGTGGGAGCCGGCGAACTACGCGGACTCGGGGTTCGGGACCATGAACCTGGTCTCGGCCACGGCGAATTCCGTCAACACGATCTTCGCCCAGCTCGTGGCCGAGGTCGGGCCGGAGAACGTGGCCGACGTGGCCCGCCGGATGGGGATCCGCAGCCCGCTGGAGATCGAGGGCGGGTCGGTGCCGTGCTCGATCACCCTTGGCAGCCTGGAAGTCACCCCGCTGGAGATGACCGAGGCCTTCGCCACGTTCGCCTCCGTGGGGGTTCGCCACCCGGCCAAGCCGGTGCACGTGGTGAAGGGCCCGGACGGCGCGCGGCTGGAGAAGACCACGCACAAGGGCCGCCGAGTCCTGGACGAGAACGAGGCCCTCCAGGCGGTCTACGCGATGAAGAACGTCGTCTCGTCCGGAACCGGCACCGTGGCCGACGACGGGCTCACGTTCGAGGTGTTCGGGAAGACCGGGACCACCCAGGTCGCCTCGGACGTGTGGTTCTGCGGGGCATCCTCGGTGGTGGCCGCGTGCGTGTGGGTGGGCCACCCGGAGGGCCAGACCCCGATGCCCGGCGCTACCGGCGGGGCCGTGGCCGCGCCGATCTGGAACGAGTTCCTGGTCCGGATCGGCGGAGACGTCGCCGAGGACGCCGAGCCCTTCCCGACGCCGGAGCTCACGGGCGAGTCGCTGGAGACGTCGCCGGTACCGGTGCCCTCGGCGACCGGCCCGGTGGAGGAGGAGCCAGGGTACGAGGAGGAGCCGTCTCCCAAGCCGAAGCCGAGCCCGAAGCCGACCACGCCCCCGCCGCCCCCTCCGACGACGCCACCTCCACCGCCTCCACCGACGACGCCTCCGCCGTCACCCACGCCGCCGTAGGCGCGACGGCTATTCGATGAGCCTGCGGCGCATGGCTTCGGCCACCGCCGCGGTGCGGTCCGACGCCCCGAGCTTCTGGTAGATGTGCTCGAGGTGGGTCTTCACCGTGTCGGCCGAGATGAATAGCCGCTTCCCGATCTCGCGGTTCGAGTAGCCGAACGAGAGATGCTGGAGGACCTCGAGCTCTCGCTCGGTGAGTGTCTCGGCGGCCTGGTCGCGGTCCTTCGCCGTCGACAGCTCCTCGGCCAGTGCGACCACCAGCTCGGGATCGATGACCATGTTCCCATCGGCCACCAGCCGGATCGTCTGGATCAGGTGCTCGGCGTCCCTGGTCTTGAGGACGTATCCCCGCGCGCCGGCGCGCACGGCTTCGACCACGAAGTGCCGGTCGTCGTACGCCGTCAGCATCACGACCTTGGTTCCGGTGCCATCCGAGGTGATCAGCCGGCAGGCCTCGATCCCGTCCATCTCCGGCATCCGGATGTCGAGCACCGCGATGTCGGGCTTCGTTTCCCGGACCACGCTGACGATCTCGGTCCCGGTGGCGCCCTCGCCGAGGACCTCGAGGCCGCCCTCGGCCTCCATGGAGCGGCGGAGGCCCTGCCGAACCAGCGTGTGGTCGTCCCCGAGCACAACCCTGATCGCCACTCGTCCTCCCTCGGGTCGGCGTCATCCTAGCCGCGCCCCGCGGCCGAGAGGAAATCGGGGCGGGTAGGCTACGCGCGTGGCCCGAACCCTGGTCCTCGGCGGTGGCTTCGGAGGGATCGCCGCCGCCGTCCGCCTCCGTGAGCTCCGGCCGGACGACGAGGTGGTGCTGGTCGACCAGGGCGACCGGTTCTTGATGGGGTTCCGCAAGAACGCCGGGATCGCCGGGACGGGCGACATGCTCGAGGGGAGCCGCCCGCTGGCCGCCCTGGACCGGCATGGCATCCGGGTGGTCCGGGCCACGGTCACCTCGATCGATCCCGGCGGACGGGTGGCCGAAGTTGCGGGGGAGCGGATCGAGGCCGACGCGCTGCTGGTGGCTCTCGGGGTCGACCTCCATCCCGAGGCGGTTCCCGGCCTGGCCGAGTACGGGATCAACGCGTACGACCCGGGCCACGTCCCCGCGGCCGCGGCCGCCCTCGCCGCCGCTCAGGACGGTCGGGTGGTCATCGGGATCTTCGGGGCGCCCTACCGGTGCCCGCCGGCACCGTACGAGCTGGCCCTGCTCCTTCGCGACGCCCGTCCGGAGCTCGACCTGACCGTGTTCACACCGCAGCCGATGTCGCTTCCCGTCCTGGGGAAGGCCGGGTGCGAGGTGGTCGAGGGGCTCCTCGGCCTTCGGCGGGTCGCGTTCCGGCCGAACGCCGCGGCCGAGCACGTGGAAGACCGGCGGGTGGTCCTCGAGGGCGGCGACCACGTCCCGTTCGACGTGCTGCTGGCGGTCCCGCCTCACCGATGCCCGCAGGTGGCCGTGGAGGCCGGCCTGGCCGAGCCGGGGGGCTGGGTGCGGGTCGACCCGGCGACCCTGGAGACCGGCGTCGAGGGCGTGTGGGCCGTCGGCGACTGCGTGGCCATCCCCCTGGCCACGGGGCAGCCGCTGCCGAAGGCCGGCGTGTTCGCCGAGCGCGAGGGGATCGTGGTCGCGGAGCGGATCGCGGCCCGGCTCGAGGGTCGCGAGCCGACGGCGACGTTCGACGGCGAGGGCCTGTGCTGGCTCGAGGTCGGGGGCGGCGAGGCCCGGGCCGTGCGGGGCCGGTTCCTGGCGCCGGGCGGTCCGGACATCGAGCTCACCCCGGCGTCGGCATCGCTGCTCGAGGACAAGGCCCGGTACGAGCGGGATCGGCTGGAGGCCTGGTTCGGCCCGAGCTGAGCGCGCTACGCGGGGACGGCCACGCCGGCCTGCTGGAGGGCCAGCTCGAAGTCGTGCCGGTTCGTGGCCGCCTCCACGGCGTCCTCGACCGTGATCGTGCCGTCCTTCACCAGCTTCACCAGGGCGTGGTCGAACGTCTGCATGCCGTAGAACGAGCCGTCGGCCACGACCTCCTCGATCTCGTAGGTCTTCGAGGAGTCGATGATGCGCTCGGCCACCCGGCCCGTGTTCACGCACACCTCCAGGGCCGGCACGCGTCCGCCGCCCGCCCGAGGCACCAGCCGCTGACACACCACACCCTTGAGCGCGCCGGCCAGGGTCACCCGGACCTGCTGCTGCTGGAACGGCGGGAAGAAGTCGACGATGCGGTTCACGGTCTCGGTGGCGTCGATCGTGTGGAGCGTCGACAGCACCAGGTGCCCGGTCTCGGCGGCGGCCAGGGCCGCCTGCACGGTCTCGGTGTCCCGCATCTCGCCGATCAGGATCACGTCGGGGTCCTGGCGCATGGCGGCCCGCATCGCGGTGATGAAGCTCTCGGTGTCCACCCCGACCTCCCGCTGGTTCACCGCGGCCCGCTGGTCGGGGTGGATGACCTCGATGGGGTCCTCGATCGTGACGATGTGGCAGGCCCTCGTCGCGTTGATGTGGTCGATCATCGCGGAGAGCGTGGTGGTCTTCCCCGAGCCGGTGGGGCCGGTGACCAGCACCAGGCCGCGCGGCTCGTCGGCCAGTTCTCGGACCACGGGAGGCAGGCCGAGCTCATCGAACGACGGGCTGCCCACGCGAACCAGCCTGAGCACCACGCTGACCGATCCGCGCTGGCGGAACACGTTGACCCGGAACCGGGCCACGCCGGGAATGGAGTACGCCAGGTCTGCCTCGTTCCGCTGGAGGAAGTCGCGCCACCGGTCCTCGGACATGAGGTGGTGCGCCATGGCCTCGGTCTCCTCAGGGCGGAGGGGCTCCTCGCCGTCGACCCGTCCGAGCACGCCGTCGAAGCGCATCAGCGGCGGCGACCCCACTTTCAGGTGCAGGTCGGATCCCTGGCGCTCGGCCAGCGTCGCGAGGAGGGTGTCGATATCTCGCATCCGGGTGAGGCTTCGGCCGCTCGGCCGAGACCCTTGAGCGGCTCGTGCCCCTCAGAACACGTAGTACCAGTTCACGAACAGCACGGCGAGCAGAACCAGGAGACCGGCCGAGACGGCCACCGCCACCTCGTGGAGGCCTCGCCGTCGGAGCCCCACCACGGCCCAGGGCCACAGGATGGGGAACACCACGAGCAGGAACCGGGGGAGCGACATGAACGGCCGGGGGAGGAACACGTACGAGAGCGGGGCGGCCACCATGACCACCGCGTACGCCGAGAACACCGGGCGGGCCCGGAGCACGAGCCACACGATGGCGAGGATCGAGGGGAGAGTCACCAGCCAGTCGAGAAGGTGGTAGCCGCCCGGGTACTGGCCAACGAAACGGAATGCCTCGACGGTCGCCCGGATCACCGTGGCGAGCGGGAACGAGCCCTCGCGCTGCCAGTTCTCCTGCTGGTGGATCGGCGCCAGCGCGTCGCCGGCGGTCCACTGCCAGTACGCCAGGTACGCCAGGGCGCCGGCCGCAGCCAGGGCCGACCAGCTCAGGGCGACGACCAGATGCCGGGTGTTCCGGCGCTCCCGCCACTGGTGAACCGCCTCCACCGCCAGGGGGATCACCAGGAGCACGCCGAGGTTGCGCGTCGCCGAGGCGGCCGCCCCGGCCAGCCCCGCCGCCCACCACCACCGCCGGCGCGCCGCCCACAGCGAGACCAGCGCCAGCAGGAGAAACAGCGACTCCGAGTAGGGCGCCAGGAGGAAGAACGACGTGGGGAACAGCGCCAGGTACAGCACCGTGCGTCGGGCCGTCCGCTCATCGAACTCGCCGGTTGTCAGGAAGTACAGCGCCACCATGGAGCCGAACGTGGCCGCGTGCGACACCAGGAACCCCGCGGCCAGCGGGTGACCGCCCAGGATCGGCGACAGCCCTCGGATCAGCAGCGGGAAGAGCGGGAAGAACACCGCGCTGCCGTCGCCATCGACATAACCGTCGGTGGCGATCCGGAGGAACCACAGGGCATCGAACCGCTCCCACGCCGTCACCAGGTTGTGCCAGCCGGGGATGACCTCGGACGCCGGCCACCCCGGCGGCCCCACGGCGTTGTCGATCGACGGCAGGAGGCCGACGCCCGCGAGGGCCACCGCGCTGAGCCCCACCCGCAGCCCCAGGAACACCCACAGGCAGTACGTCAGCCCCCGTCGGATCCGGGCGCGCTCCTCCTCGCGGGAGGCCTCTGCCTCGGGTCCCGGCGCGGGCCGCTCGGCAGTCCTCACGCGGCCTCCAGGACCGGCTCAGGAGCAGGCTCTCGGGCCTGGGCACGCATCCAGGCGACCACGCAGGCGATCAGGATGGCCGCCCGCACCACCACCGCGACCTCGAACGACCAGAACGGAAGGCCGGGGCCCTGATCGGACAGCCGGGCGAAGAACTGGAACCGGGTCACGAACACGGCCACGTCGGCGACCTCGAAGGCCACGAACAGCGGGAGGCTGGGGACGGCGGCGGCGAACCATGGGAGCAGCCACAGGCCGTACTGGGGCGAGTACACCTTGTTCGTCAGGAGGAACGCCACCAGGAGGGGGAACCCGAACGTCCACGGGCGGAAGCCCGGACGCCTCGACGCCGCCCGCCAGAGCAGCACACCGGTGACCGCGAACGCCGTTGCCGTCAGCACGTTCAGCAGCGTCACATCCCAGGTGAAGCCGAAGGGCCGCGCGGCGATGAACCACAGGCTGTCCCAGTCCGCGCCCCGACTCGAGTTGAACCGGAAGAACTCAGCCCATCGATCGAAGCCGAACACGGCGAACGGGAGGTTCACCCCCGCCCACGTCAGCGCGGCCACGCCGATCAGGCGTCGAGCATCGCCGGGCCGGCCCTGGCGCCACCGGCCGAGGGCGAACGGGATCACCAGCAGGGCGGGGTACAGCTTGGTGGCGGCGCCGAGACCGAGGAGCATCCCCGACGCCCCGTCCCGCCCTCGCAGGTACGCCAACGTGGCTGCCGTGGCCAGGGCCACCGCGAGCAGATCCCAGTTGACCAGGCCGTACACGAGCAGCGTTGGCGCCACCGCGAACCACATGGCCCGCCTGCCCGCGAACGCGTGGAGGGCCCACGCCGTGACCGCGGCTGCCGCGGTAAGCAACACGGCGTTCCAGACCACGAACGACGGATACGAGTTCGCGGGGACGGCCGCCACCCACATGGCCAGCCCGGTCAGCACGGGGTACTCGTTCTGGCCGTCGAGGTACGGCACGCGGTCCTCGTCCAGCCCTCGGTCGCGGTCGTCCGAGGCGTACAGCGCCGCCACGTCCGAGTAGCACAGCAGGTTGTACTGACGCCCGTCCGCCCATGACCCCAGACACGGCGACTTCAGGACGAAGCCGACCGCCATCGTGACGATCGCGGCGCCGACCACGAAGGCAGCACCGCGGTTCGTGCGCCCGGGCACGTCCCGCATCATCGCACCCCGCTCGCCTACACTGCTCCCGGGATGTCGAGGGGGGCGAAGATCGCGGTGGCGGCGGTGGTGGCCGTCCCCGTGATCCTCATCGCGATCGTCGCTCTCAACGCGCCCCGCGAGGCCACCAAGGACTACCACTTCCCCCAGGTCCTGATCGACGCCACCGTCCACCCGGACGGCACGCTCGAGCTGGACGAACGGCGGACGTTCGACTTCCGGGGCGACTTCACGTTCGCCACGTCCACCATCGACTGGCCGTTCGAGCTGATCGAGGGGTTCGAGGTCACCGAGGACGGCCAGCCCATGAGCGTGGTGCCCACGGCGACCGCCGAGGGCGTCAGCGCGACGTGGACGTTCTCGGCCAGCGACGAGCGCCGCACGTTCCGGATCCGGTACCGGGCCCGATGCGCCGTGGATGCTTACGAGGATGCCGCGCACCTGCTGTGGCTGTTCGTGGGGACGGGCTGGGACAAGGAGACGGATCTCCTGCGGGTCACCGTCCACCTGCCCGAGGCGGCCCGGGGCGGCGTGACACGTCCGACGACGTGCCCGGCCGGGGTCGCCGCCGAGGGCTTCCGGACCCGGCCGCTCCGCCGGGGCGAGACCCTAGCGTGGGGGCACGGCCCGCTCGCCGGCGTGGTTCGGATCCCCGACCCACAGACCGTGGAGCTCACGGTCCGCGACCTCCGGCCGTTCACGTTCGTGGAGGGCTCGATCCTGTTCCCCGTCGAGGCCGTGCCGCTGGCTCCGATCGAGCCGGGCCCCGGCCGCGCCGGCGTCCTGGCCGAGGAGGGCCAGCTGGCCGAAGAGGCCAACGCCCTGCGGCGCCAGCACCGGCTGGAGACCGGTCTCGTGTGGATCCTCCTGTTCGCGGTGCCGCTGTTCGCCGCCGGCATGGTGCTGCTGGCGCGGCGTCGGGACAGCGTCCCCGGCGTCCCTCGTCACCTCCAGGAGCCGCCGGAGGACATCCACCCGGTCGACCTGGCCATGCTGTGGTCCGCGAGCCAGGGTCACCTCGAGCCGAAGAACGCGTACCGGGCGCAGATGCTGCACCTGGCTCGGACCGGAGCCATCGACGTCCAGGCCGTGGGGCCGGTGTCCGATCCCGAGGACTTCCAGCTCCGCCTGCGGAAGTCGCCTCGAGGCATCGACGAGGAGTTCGTCGAGTTCCTGTTCGCCGGAGACGGCCAGGGCTCGGTCTCCATGCGATCGATCAAGAACAAGGGGATGCGTGCCTCGGAGCTACGCGACTGGTGGAAGAAGGCCGGCGGTCGAACCAAGCGTGTGGTGACACAGATCGTCAAGGGACGGTCTCGGGCGGAGCGAACCGCGCTGACGATCGGCACGCTGGGCGCCGCCGCGTACGGGTACTGGCGATCGGTGGGCTCGCTCGACGCGCCGGGGTTCTTCTCCGGGCTGGTCGGGCCCTTCGCGTTTTGGCTGTTGGCCGTGGGGGTGGCCAGCCGCGTGATCGCCGGTCGGCTGATGCCGGCGCGCCTGCCGTCGAAGCTGCGGGAGCGGGTGGCGAACTGGGCCGCGTTCCGCCGATTCCTGAAGGAGTTCTCCACCTTGGACGACGCCCCTGCGCTGGCCGTGGTGATCTGGGAGCGGTACCTCGTGTACGCCGTGGCCCTCGGCGTGGCCGGCCGGGTCGAGAAGCAGGTCCGCGAGCTCCTCCCGGCCGAGGCGATCCCCGAGCCCTGGCCCGGCGCGCCGCAGGGTGTTGCCGGAATCGCTACGTACCACCACTGGAGCGCGTCCAGCAGTGCCTACGTCGCTCCGGCCGCGGCCGCCTCGGTGGGGTGGTCGAGCGGGTGGGGCGGGTCCTCCTCGATCGGCGGCGGGGGAGGCGGGTTCAGCGGCGGGGGCGGCGGCGGAGGCGGAGGAACCGGCGGCGGCGCCGGCTAGGCCGAGGGGGCCCGCAGCGTGAGCCGTAGGCCGTGCTCGGTCTCCAGCGAGAACGAATCGGCCACCGGATCCTCGTCGACGTCGAGCTCGAGGCCGTCGCCCTCCGCGTAGAGGTCGGCGAGCCACCGGTGTGCCAGCACCGGGACGCCGGCCACGCGGCCGACCTCGACGACGTCGGGCCCGGGGTAGTACCGGTCGTACAGGAACG
Organism: uncultured Actinomycetes bacterium; assembly: GCA_937890785.1. Lineage (GTDB taxonomy): Bacteria > Actinomycetota > UBA4738 > UBA4738 > CALAEC01 > CALAEC01. The sequence continues at coordinate 617 of CALAEC010000199.1, read as the reverse complement.
GCGCGGTGGAGTCACAGCAGCCGGTCCCCAGGACCAGCACGAGGTCCTCGCGCCCCGCCTCGGCCACGGCCCGCACGGCGTCCTCGGCATCTCGGGTCGCTCTGACCTGCATGCCCGCCAGCATACGCAGGCGGTATCCAGTCGATCGGACGGGGAAGGAACATGGCGTGGGTGCTCTCGAGCCGGTCGAGCCGATCCAGCCGCGACGGGTCCCGCCGACTCGGGTCACGGCAGTGGACCAGGCTACCGCGTTCCTGCGGTGGCTTTCGGGGAGGCTGGTGCGCCTGGCCGTGCTGGCGTTGCTAGGCGGCGCCCTGGTGTGGTGGGCGGTGTGGCAGGCGATCCCGGCGAACGACCGTGTAGTCATCCTGACGATCGCGGGGATCGCGCTCGTGGCGCCGCCCCTGCTCCTCGGCCTGTTCGGCTTCGCCCTGCGAGGGTTGGCCGCGCTTCCGGGACGGCTGCGCGAGGCCCCGGGGCAGGCCAAGGATCGGATCGCCGAGGCTCGCCGGCGGCTGGCCGAGGTGGCGCAGGCCCGTCGCCGCGGTCTCCTCTCCGGGCTGGGCGCGCTGATCCGGCTGGGGTGGTCGCTCCGGTCCTCGCGCGAGGTGCTCGAG
>CALAEC010000198.1 GCA_937890785.1 uncultured Actinomycetes bacterium | reverse complement strand
CCGGTCGTTGACGACGCGCCGTTCTCGACCACCTGAGTGACGGGTTCGGTTGTTTCGTTGATCGTTTGGGTGGTCTCCTCGACAACATCGGTCACCGGATCGGTGAGTTCGTCCAGGGGGTCCAATCCGGGAATCTGGGCCCCCGCCACCATGGGTCGCCAGGTGAGAAACCCCACCACCAGTAACCCAACGGCCAACCCGAGAGGCCCGCGCAACCCTTGTTCACTCAAGGCTCTCTAGTTATTCGCCATCGGGGTGCGGCACTCCTCCTCGCAACTCCCTCTGGTCAGCCCCTCGGCGGGTTTCTTGAGGGTCTGTGCTAGGCTCGCGGGCCGGGCGGACGAGGGGAGGTTTCCCGATGCGCAAGGTCCTGGCGGCGGTCTCAGTGGTCGGCGTGTTGCTCGCGGCGTGCGCGCCCGAGGAGACCGAGCCGGCGGCCGAGCCGGGCGGAGCCAGCCCCGCGGCCGACCAGTGTGCCTCCGAGAGCCTTCCCCTGCTGACGCCCGATCAGCTCACCGTCGGCACCGACAACCCCGCATTCCCACCGTGGTTCGGGGGAGGGACCCCTGAGGGGTCACCATGGGAGTTCAACGATCCATCGACGGGCAAGGGGTACGAGAGCGCGGTGACCTACGCGGTTGCCGAACGGCTCGGGTTCACCGGCGAGCAGGTCGAGTGGGTGGAGGTTCCCTTCAACCAGTCCTTCCGGCCCGGGCCCAAGGACTTCGACCTCTTCATCAACCAGGTCTCGTACACCCCGCAGCGCGACCAGGCCGTCGACTTCAGTGACTCGTACTACGACGTCAGTCAGGGGCTGGTGGCCGTGGCGGGAACGCCGATCGCCGACGCGACCTCGGTCGCGGACCTCATGCCGTTCAAGCTCGGGGCGCCGGTCGGGACCACCAGCTTCGCCGTGATCGAGGAGCAGGTCCAGCCGGACCAGGATCCGGCCGTGTTCGATACCCTCAACGACGCCGTCCAGGCCCTCAAGAACGGACAGGTCGACGGCGTGGTGGCCGACGTCCCCACCGCCTTCATCATCATCGCGGTGCAGGTCGATGACGGAGTCATCGTGGGTCAGTTCCCCACCGCGGGCGAACAGGAGTTCTTCGGGATGGTCTTCGAGGAGGGCAACGCCCTGCGGGACTGTGTGAACCAGGCTCTCTCCGAGCTACGGGCCGACGGAACCCTCGACGCTCTCGAGCAGCGCTGGATCGCCGGCAAGGGCCAGGCCCCGGTGCTCGGCTAGCCCGCCCGCGGGTGAGCTCGGTCCGAGGCACGCCTCCCGGCGCGGCACCCCACCCGGCACCCGATGCCGGTGACCGCCGTTCGAGGATCCTCGGAGGCGGCGTCGAGGGGCGCCGGGGAGTCGCCGTCGCCCTGGTGAGCACCGCCGTGGTCTTTACCGCCCTCGCCCTGGTGGTGGTGAACTCGCCCGGCTGGCCGGAGGTGCGGAGATCCTTCTTGAACGTAGACGTGTTCCGGGAGTCGTTCCCCGAGATCGCCCGGCGGTTCCTGCTCAACGTGCAGGCCTTCCTGCTGGCCGAGGTGTTCATCCTCGTGTTCGCGCTCTTCATCGCCGTACTGAGGAGCCTGCCCGGGGCGGTGTTCTTCCCGATCCGGGCCCTGGCCGTGGCCTACACGGACCTGTTCCGAGGGATCCCCACGGTCCTGGTCATCTACATCCTCGGGTTCGGCGCTCCGGCTCTCCAGCTCCAAGGGGTACCGGACTCGCCGTTCTTCTGGGGCGTGGTCGCCTTGGTGCTCGTCTACTCGGCGTACGTCGCCGAGGTGTATCGCGCCGGGATCGAGTCGGTGCATCCGAGCCAGGTGGCCTCGGCCCGCTCCCTCGGCCTGTCCAGGTGGAAAGCGCTCCGGTTCGTGGTCCTGCCCCAGGCGGTCCGGCGGGTGATCCCCCCGCTGCTGAACGACTTCATCGGGCTGCAGAAGGACTCGGCCCTCCTGGCGCTGATCGGGGTGCTCGAGGCGTTCCGTCGATCCCAGGTCGACACCGCGGGCGCGTTCAACTTCACGCCGTACGTGGCCACGGCGCTCCTGTTCGTGGCGATCACCATTCCGCTGGCGCGGGTGACCGACTGGCTGGTGGCCCGGGAGCGGGGCCGGTACCAGGCCGAGGGGACGCTGTGACCGAGGACGCCCTCCGTCTCGACGCAGTCCACAAGTCCTTCGGACGGCTCGAGGTCCTTCGGGGAATCGACCTGACACTGGCCCGGCACGAGGTGGTGGCGCTGATCGGGGCGTCGGGGTCGGGTAAGTCGACCCTGCTGCGCTGCATCAACGTCCTGGAGCGCATCGACCGCGGCCGGATCCTGCTCGACGGCCATGACGTGACGGCGCGCGGCGTCGACGTGAACGAGGTCAGGCGCAGGGTCGGGATCGTGTTCCAGGCGTTCAACCTGTTTCCGCACATGACCGTGCTGCGGAACATCTGCCTGGGACCGGTTGAAGCGCAGGGCCTGCCTCGCGAGGAGGCCGAGGAGCGAGCTCGAGGACTGCTCGAGCGGTTCGGCCTCCTCGACAAGGTCCTGGACTATCCGGACCGGCTCTCGGGCGGTCAGCAGCAGCGGGTGGCCATCGTCCGGGCCCTGGCCATGCGCCCGGACGTGATGCTGCTCGACGAGGTGACCAGCGCGCTCGACCCCGAGCTGGTGGCGGAGGTCCTCGACGTGATCCGCGAGCTCGCCGAGGGCGGCATGACGATGATCCTGGCCACGCACGAGATGGGCTTCGCCCGGGACATCGCCCAACGGGTGGCGTTCCTCGACGACGGCGTCATCCTGGAGGAGGGGCCACCCGACCGGATCTTCACCGATCCCCAGCATCCGCGGACCCGTCGGTTCCTTCAGCGCATCATCGCCGCCGGCCGTCTGTGACCGCGTATGATGCCCGCGACGTGGGCCGGGTCGTGTCGCTGCAAACGAAGGGGCAGCACTTCGCCGCGCTCGAGGCGGTGGAGTCGTTCCGAGCCACGTCGCTCGGCCTCGAGGGCGACAAGCACGCCGGCCGCGAGGAGGGGAAGCGCCAGATCTTGCTGGCCGAGGCCGGGGACCTTCTGCATCTCGACCTGAAGCCCGGGGACCTCCGGGAGCAGGTGACCGTGGACCTCCCCGGCCTGATGTCGCTGGCCGTGGGGACTCGGGTCCGTATCGGCGACGCCCTCGTGGAGCTGACCGGGCCGTGCGAGCCCTGCACGCACATCGGCGAGCACCTCGGGGCCGAGGATGTCGAGGAGATGCGTCGGCGGCTGGTGGGACGCCGCGGGATGCTGGCCCGGGTCGTCGGCGAGGGCGCCATCCATCGGGGCGATCCCGTCGCCGTGGAGGAGGACGGCGTTGGCTGAGTCGTGGACCGGCCCCCGGGTGCAGTGGCTCCACCGCCCCACCGAACGCGGCGGTCGAGGGCTGCTCCGCCGAGGCGTCGCGGAGCGGGAGCGGGCGCTGGCCCGGGCGCCATTGTTCGCGGGGCTGTCGGGTCGCGATCGCCGGGCCATCGCCAAGATCACCGGGCTCGTTCGCTACCGCGAGGGCACTCCGGTGGTGAGGGAGGGTGCCCGCGGCTCGGTGTTCTTCGTGATCCTCGAGGGGAAGGCGAAGGTCACGCGGAAGGGCCGGACGCTCGGCCGCCTGCGCCGTGGCGACTTCTTCGGCGAGATGTCGCTCCTCGACGGCGAGCCGCGCACCGCCACCGTGGTCACCGAGGCCGACTCGACGTTCCTCACGGTGGCGGCGAGGGAATTCCAGCGGGTCCTCGCGCGGGAGCCGAACCTGGCCCTGCGGATGCTCCAGGTGGTGGCCGGGCGGCTCCGGGCCACCGAGCGACCGCTGGTCGACTAGCCGGTCGGTATCATCGCCGCCGATGGCGCGGACGGAGGAGCGGGAGCGCTCCGAGGCGAAGCGGCGGGTCGAGGAGCTCCGCGACCTGATCGACTACCACAACTGGCGCTACCACGTTCAGGACGACCCCGAGATCTCCGACGCCGAGTACGACGAGCTCATGGGGGAGCTCCGTGGGCTGGAGGAGGCCTTCCCCGAGCTGATCGTCCCCGACAGTCCCACGCAGCGTGTCGGCGGCGCGCCCAGCGAGCTGTTCGCCCCGGTCCGACATCGCGCCCCGATGCTCTCCCTCGACAACGCGTTCTCCTGGGAGGAGCTGAACGCCTGGGGGAAGCGGGTGGAGCG
>CALAEC010000197.1 GCA_937890785.1 uncultured Actinomycetes bacterium | reverse complement strand
AGCGCGGCCTCCCGTCCAGGGTCCAACGCGGTCGAAGTCGGCCCACGACCTCGCGTAGCATGGTCGGTGGCTCATGACCCAGCTCACCATCGATCTGCAGGAGGGCTTCGACCGGGACCGGGTGATCGTTCGGGTGAACGGCGCCGAAGTCTGCGTGAAGGACGAGGTCACCACTCGCAGGGTCCTCGGCCTGGCGGAGTCCTGCGAAGCGGAGGTTCGAGGTGCGGAGGCCACGGTTGAGGTGGAGCTCCCGCACCGGGACCTCCGGGCCTCCGCGAGCCTCCACCTGGACGGTCCGATGTGGTTGGGGGTTCGGGTCGAGGACGATCGGGTGGAGCTCAAGCCGTCCGATGAGCCCTTCGCCTATCTGTGAGCGCTCGCCGCCGACGGGACCTGTCGGGGTGAATGCATCCGCGTCCACAGGGGCAGGTGAGCAATGATGAGCGATCAGATCGAGGAGCCCTCCGCAGAGATACCGCAGCCCGAGCCCGGACCGATGCCCGGTCCTGTCCCATGGCCCGCTCCGGGTCCGGTGCCAGGTCCCTTCCCGGCACCGATTCCAGGACCCCTGCCATACCCAGAGCCGCTGCCGAAGCCGTGGCCGGCCCCGGAGTGGTGGCGATGCCTGCGGATCGGACCGGTCAGTGGTAGGTACGAAGGCTCGCGGACCACTCCTGTGGCGGGGGGTGAGCTCCTCGACCTCCGGGTCGACGTCGACCCCCGCTACGCCAACTCGCCGGTCCTCGACCGGGTGAGCGGTGACTTCTACACCGTGTACTCGATCCGGATCCTCGGCCGGATCATCCGCTGGCGGGTGTACCGGGAGTCCTGGATCGTGGACAGTCCTCGGGTGACGTGGTCGCGGTGCAGCGTGGAGATCACCGGGTCGGTCCGGTTCTGGAAGGGCGTCCACCCAGCCACCACCGCTCGGATCGTCATCCCGTGGGGGACCTTTCGCCCCGCAGGTCCGGCCCAGGCCACCTTCACCCCGGCCGGGGGAGCGGTCTCCGCCTTCTCCTGCCCCAGACAGTCTCACTGCTTCCGTACGCTGACCCTCGAGGCCGACGTGTGCCGATCGGTCAACGCCGAGCCGGTGCTCCCCACCTACGACACGCACGCCCACACCACCCGTCCCGCGGGGCTTCCCCAGCGCTCCCTCACGTTCGAGGAGGCCTACCGGGAGGCCGGGATCTGCGTCACAGTGAATCCGGTGCGAACGGAGATCGACGACAGCGCGGCGACGTTCGCCACCTGGACCGACGCCGAGCTGCACGACGCCATGGAGACGAACTTCAGCCGGTACCCGGGCGCCTGGCCGAAGTGGGACATGTGGGGAGTGATGGCAGGTTCCTATGTCTCCTCGAGCGTGGCGGGGATCATGTTCGACTACGGGACCGCGTTCGGAGGCCCCGGTCGAGCTCCGGAACGCCAGGGGTTCGCCGTGTTCCGAAACCACTTCTGGTTCAACAGCCTGGTGGCCGGGGCACCCGCGAACCAGACCGAGGCCTGGGCCATGCGCCAGTTCCTGTACACCTGGGTCCACGAGGCAGGACACGCGTTCAACTTCCTGCATTCGTGGAACAAGGGGCGACCGAACGCCCTGTCGTGGATGAACTACCCGCAGAACGTGGCCAACTTCTGGAACAACTTCGAGTTCCGATTCGACGACGAGGAGCTCATCCACCTCCGCCATGGGGACCGCTCCGAGGTGATTCCCGGGGGGGACCCATGGTCCACCGGAGGCCACCTCGAGGGGGCCATGGCCTTTGCCCAGGCCGAGGGTGAGGTGCCGCTCGAGCTCCTCGTTCGCTCCAAGCGGCGCTTCGATCTCCTCGAGCCGGTTGCCGTGGAGCTCAGGTTGCGGAACCTCCTCCCCGATCTGCCCCTCGAGCTCGATACCAGGCTCCATCCGGATTTCGGGGTGGTGGCGGTGTTCGTGCGCCGGCCCGATGGTCGAGTGGTCGAGTACCTGCCCATCGCCTGCAAGCTGGGCACGCCGGAGACCAGGGTCCTGCATCCGCAGGGGGGCGCCGAGGGGGAGGACCGGTACAGCGAGCGCGTCCTGTTGAGCTTCGGACGCCGGGGCTTCTACTTCGATGAGCCGGGGGAGTACCTGGTCAGGGCGATCTACCAGGGAACGGGCGACGCCCTGATCCCCTCGAACGTCCACCGGATCCACGTGGGGCCGCCCACCACCAGAGACGAGGACGAGCTGGCGGCCCGGTTCTTCACCCCCGAGGTAGGGATGGCCCTGTACTTGGGCGGGTCGGCCTCACCCTTCCTGGAGCGAGGGATGGAGGTGCTGGAGGAGCTCGCGGACCGGTACAGCGAAACGGAGGTCGGGGCCAAGACCGCCGAGGTGGTGGCTCAAGGCGTGGGTCGGCCGTTCTTCCGGATCGAGGACAACCAGCTGACGGAGACTCACGCGGGTGATCCACAGCGGGCGGTGGACCTGACGACCCCGGCGCGGGAGTTCTTCCGGAGGGATCAGCGGAGGGAGCTCAACCTCGACTACCACCGGCTAGCGCGCCAGCGGAGCGAGTACCTCACTACGATGGGGGAGACCGAGCAAGCGAAGGAGGAGCTCTCGGAGCTGCGGGAGGACCTGGCCGCCCGAGACGTCAATGAGCCGGTCCTGGAGGAGATCAGGGCGTACGAGGAGTCACTCTAGGGCGCGTGGGACGCCCAGGACCTGCGGCGACTGCCCCTCGGTCGGGTTGCGTGCGTGGACCCTGACGCCGATCGGGCGGTTGG
>CALAEC010000196.1 GCA_937890785.1 uncultured Actinomycetes bacterium | reverse complement strand
ACCTCGATCAGGTGGCCGTCGGGGTCGCGGATGTAGCAGCGGATCTCCCGGCCGCGGTCCTGCGGGGGGGTGAGGAACTCCGCGCCCTTCCCTTTCCAGTCCTCGTATACGGCGTGGACGTCCGCAACCCGGATATTCATGCAGGCGCTGACTCGGTTCGGATCCTGGGGCGTCACCATCTCGACGTCCGGCTTGTCCTCGGTTGGTCCGCCCCCCACGTTGATGATGATCCAGGAGTTATGGAATTGCAGGATCACGGGGTCGCGCTCCATCACGACCTCCGCCCCCAGCACGTTCGTGTAGAAGTCTCGCGAGCGGTCCTGGTCTTCCACGATCAAGAGCGTCGTGAGGACCATCCCCTCCTCGGGTGCCGGAAATTCAGAGTTCCCCAATTCGATCACCTCCGTGGCAGGGAGCGTTGAGCCACCGTGGGCTGGTTCGCACCTCGGCCTCTGTGCGGTCAACGGCACTCATCATCCTCTCTATTCCGTATCAGAGGGAGGAGAAACCGAGCCGCAAGTGGTCGGCGAAGTCGGCCCGACCTGGTTGGGATCCGGCGAGCATCACGCTCGGGGGGTGCTCGGAGTCGACCTGGTGTCGGAACAACCTTCCCCCGCCTCAGGTTGCATGATTCTGTCTCCATGCCTAGGAGGTGGGTTGGGTGAGCGACGCCGCAGGCATCGTATTCCTCGTGGGAAGGGTCCTCTTCGTGATGTTCTTCTTGATCTCGGGGCTCGGCTTTCACGTGGCCAAGTCGGGCCAGGCAGAAGGGTACGCACGGCAGATGGGCTTCCCGCTGCCGGCGATCGCGGGCTGGCCCACCGGGATCTGGATGACCGTAGGTGCCCTCTCGGTCGCCCTGGGGATCTGGCCCGACATCGGGGCGCTCATGCTGTGTGCGTTCGTGATTGTCGCGGCCCTGTATTTCCACCGCTTCTGGACCCTCGAGGACGAGTCCCAGAAGCAGACGCAGCAGCAGCTGTTCTTCCGGAACATGATCGTCCTCGGGGGAGGGCTGTC
>CALAEC010000195.1 GCA_937890785.1 uncultured Actinomycetes bacterium | reverse complement strand
ACCCGGTCGATCGGGGGCATCCCCATTCCGGCGGCGACTGCTGCATCGACTTCCCCGATGTCCCCGATACACCGCAAGAGCTGCTCGACCTGGCGGACAAACAGCCACGGCGCGCCCCCTCGCCATCGATGTGGTCCGGGGGGAACCCAAGCCTCAACTGAGGCTCCGAGCACCACGGGGAACGAGAGCCACACGTTGTTCTGGAGCGTTGGGGTGCTCATGAAGCTGATGGGAGCCGAACCCATGACCTCTGGGCTCTTCGACACCCCTTAGGGAACGTGACGGAGGGCGAGAGTCCGCTCCCCGCTCGTGTCGTTCGAGGTGCCAATCGCCCACGCCTCTTCGAGGGGAGGGCTGAGACCCCCACGAGGCCATCATTGATGCCAGGGCTCGGAGCGTCCACGGCCGACCCACGCGCCCGAGGCACCGCCCGGTGCCATGACATCATCTGGTTTAGCTCCCTCGTGGCCGAGATCGACCCGTCCGCGATTGCGACCGAGATCGCCAAAGGAGGCGTCCGCAGACTTCTGCCACCCTTCAGGACTCCCTCCGGACGGCGTGCCACTGTCGGGTGTCGACCGAATGGGGTCAAGACCACCTCAGTCCTAACCCTCAGTCGTCATACGATCAGAAGCGGGAAGAAGAACTCGCTATCGCCCTCGGGCCAGGTGGCGAACACGGACAGCAGGTACCGGCCAGGTGGGGCGGCGACCAATCTCCCACGGCTCCCCGTCAGGTTAACGCGACTCCCTTGAGCAGGCTCGGCATCCGCGTCGCCCGGTCCGCTGGGGATGAGGAACAGCTCGACCTCCTCGGCGTCGCTCTCCACCCGAAGCTGGGAACCGTTCTTGACCTCAAAGAAGGTCTTCGGACGAGGGGCAAGGAATCTCCACACGCTTCTGCTTCGTTCTCGGACCAGCAGTAGCTTCCTCGGATTCCGGGTAGCTTAAGCTTGGTAGTAATCAGTTCCCCAAAGGGGCCCTCGCGGGCGGCAGCCACGAGTAGGACGATTTCTCCTTGGCGAGCCTCGACGTCGCTCCGACAAGCCGACATCAGGACTACAACACCGCACAGCCAGATTGGCAGCTTGACTGAACGCACGGCAGCAGCTCGCGGTCTTTGAGTACTTCCTTCTAGGCCAAGCAATTCGCCAAGCCCAGTGTGGCCTCAGAATTCTGACATGTGCCGTTGATCCTCGTGCTCATAGTAAGCAGACCGTGCCCCTTCTCCCCTCGTAGCGGGACGTTTCCGCTGGTAACCCGGGTTGTGGTCTTGAAGGATCGGTGCGCGAACCCCTCGAGCTCGCTGCGTGGTCCGCTCCTCGAGCTAATTTAGCTGCCTGACCTCTCGCTTAGAGCCAACCCAGGTGAACGATGTCCCCGTCATCGTATCCGGCGCCGGCCCCGATCCGCTCCAGCGCGGCATCCCGCTTGTACGCTCGGGTCAGCTCTCGCGCCAGGAGGCAGGTGTAGGCGAGGGCTACGAAATCGGAAGCCAGGGAGGGCGCGTCCGGACGCCTTCCCAGCTCGTCGATCTTCGCTAGAACCGCCGAGTGAAGGTCACCGCCACGTGGCTCCCATTCCGCCCTCTCCGCCCACTCTTCGTCATCCAGATCGTAGTTGTCAGATCCGAAGACGTATGCATCTGTCGTCGCGCGACCGTCCCGGATCGGGTGGGCGATTCCGAACCACAGGCCATGTATCCGGAAGGGTGGAGGCTCCCGCCGGGTGAGGTCGGTGAGGAAGGGTCGGTACGCTTCCGCTTCCTTCGCGTAGGCCAGACGGCTGAGCCGGGACCAGATCGACGACTTCGCCATCGTTCGCAGCCGACCAATAACGGACTCCATCGTCTGGGATACGCCTCGATCGGCCAGGACTTCATCCTCGACGATGGCGTAGCCCTCCATCACATCCAGAGTGGTTTGAGGCTGCTCTCGTGGCCGCATGGCGGCGATGAGGTGGATCGCGGCATCAAGGACCGAGATGGATAGGTGGTCCCGGTACCGGTAGGGACTGCCCTCGGGGAGTGTCCCGTAGTTACCGGACTTCCGGGACTCCTCAATCCACCACATCGCCCTGTACAGACGGGGCAGTTCCAACCAGGGAAGACCGCTGTGGGGAACCCCCGGGAAGCGATCTTGCCGGCCCTTGGCAAGCTCCTGGCTCAGGGTCAGCTGGTCCAGGACCGTGGCATCAGCCGGAGGCTTTTCGCCCATCTGCCGGAGAACGGCCCGGGCAATGCGAGCGCCTAGGGTCCAGCAGGCATCCATGACGGCACGCTCGTCTTCGCGCCGGCGGGCACGGTCGACGGCCCTACTGCACTCGACCAGCCATGGATGATCGTCGAAGTCCATGCTCAGGGCTTCGGCATGACGGAGAGGAGACCCAAGTCATTGTCTCAGTTGTGGGGCTGAGTTCGGTTCCGGTTCGCGCACCGGGATGTCTCCCTCCGCGAAATTGCAGGCCGAGGCGGTGTGGAGCTGATGGGAGTCGAACCCATGACCTCGTGCCTGCCGAGCACGCGCTCTACCAGCTGAGCTACAGCCCCGGGACGGATTCGATTCTAGCAGCCAGGCCCTAGCGCCAGCCCACGCTGGTCACCCGGGCCGGCTCGGTGAACCCCTTCAGCGCGACCTCCCGGGCCTCGGAGGCCTCCCAGCCGCCGTCGGCGGCGGCCAGCGTCTCCTCCGACACGAGGATCTCCCCGCCCTCGGCCAGGGCGCCGATCCGGGCGGCCCGGTGGACCCCCTTGCCCCGGTAGTCGTGGCCGAGGTCGGTGGCCTCGGCGGCGTGGATCCCGATCCGGACCTGGGGAGCGAATCCTGCTGTCCGCCGGTGTTCCGCCAGGCTGCGCTGGATCGCCACGGCAGCAGCCAGTGCCGCTCCGGGGTCCTCGAACGCGACGAAGAAGCCGTCGCCGGCGTGGTCGACCTCGCCACCGCCGTGCTCTTCGAACAGTCGGCGAAGCGTCCGGTCGTGCCAGCCGACCAGGTCTTCCCACGCGTCGTCGCCGATGGCCTCGACGAGGTTCGAGGACCGCACGATGTCGGTGAACATGAACGTACGGGTCACTCGCCGGCCGCCGTCCGGCGCGGCCACCGGCTCGCCGAGCAGCTCGCTCACCCGCGTTGCGTCGGGGACCGCACCCAGCTTCTCGAGCGAAGAGCGCGCGGCGCGGAGCTCCAGCTCGCCGGTCTCCTGCTCACCCCGCGCTTGGTACGCAAGGCCCAGGGTCACCCTGGCCAGGGCGGCCTCGTACGGCGCATCGATGCTCCGCCACAGGTCCCAGCCTCGCCTGGCGGCTCCGGCCGCCTCATCGTCACCTCGTTCGACCAGGACACGAGCGCGGGCCACCGAGGCGGTCGCGTGCAGCGCGTCGCTGCCGTACCGCTCGGCGATCGTCTCGAGCTCGTCGGCCGCGCGATCCGCGGTGTCGAGATCGCCGGCCGCCACCGCCACCTCGACCTGACCGGCCAGCCGCTGGACCCGCAGCAAGGGGTCCTGGATCTCCTCGAGCGAACGGCGAAGGAGCGCGGCCGCGGCATCGGGCCTTCCCTGGGCCAGCCGCAGCAGGGCCAGACCGGGCTGGGGATCCCGGCCCAGCTCGTTCGCCTGCTGGAAGGCCTCCTCGGCCGCGGCCAGGTCGCCCATCCGCAGCCGGATCTCCCCGACCTCGTAGAAGCCGTCGCCGGCGAACGCCGGGAGACCGTGGTCCATCAGCTCCGTGCAGGCCTGTCGGGCCTCGTGCTCGGCCTCGGCCCAGGCGCCCCGGAGCCGGATGATCTCGGCGCGATGCACCCGACACAACCCCGGGAAACCGCTGATCGCCTGCCGTTCGCACCAGCGCCTGGCAGCTTCCGTCCACTCCCCGGCCCGGCGGAACTCGGCCAGCTCGTGGCAGGTGCTGATCATGTTGCAGTAGACCATCCCCGTCACGATCGGCCGCAGCTCGCCGCTGACCGCCGCCACCGTGGCCTCGTCCAGGAGCGCCAGGCCCTCCTCGGCATCTCCTCGGCCGACCATGGCCATCCCCTGGTAGACCAGGGCAAGCGCCTGCAGATTCGGGTCCCCGTACTTCATCCCCATCTCCACGGCCCGGGCCCCGACCTCCACCGCGCGCTCGTAATCGCCGTCAAGATGGGCCGCCCGAGCACGCATCATCTCGAGGTACGCATGGGCGAGCGACTCCGGCCGGTCCTGGAGGACGCGCTCGGCTCGCTTGAACCAGGCGGTGGCCAGGGCGCCCTCGAGCCGGCTCCCGTGGTCGCGGACGAGCCAGAGCGCCTGCATCGCTGCCTTCTCCGGCTCCCCGGCCTCCAGGTGGGCCGCGTAGGCTCGCTCCCGCGCCGAGACGCACGCGTCCATCTCACCGGCCCACCAGGCCGCCTCGCCCAGCAGCTCCAGGTCGTCGGCCGACAACTCCCCCCGTTCGTCGGCAGCGCGCAAGAGGTCGAACGCCTCGCGCCAGGCGTGCCGGTCCAGGGCGTCCCGAGCCGCCGCGAGCGGATCCTCGATGGTGCGCTGGGTCACCGGACGATGGTACGCCCGTCTAGCCGCTCCGGGCGGCGGCTTCCTCCCACTCCACTCTCGGGGCGTCCGACCACAGCCGCTCGAGGTCGTAGTAGCCGCGCTCCTCGGCCCGGAACACGTGCGCCACGAAGTCCACGAAGTCGAGGAGGACCCACCGGCCTTCTCGCTCGCCCTCTCGGCGGACCGGCTTGACGCCCTGCGCCTTGATCGCCCGCTCGACCTCCTCGGCCACGGTCCGGACCTGCCGGTCGGTGGTGCCGCTGGCGATCACGAAGTAGTCGGTGATCCCGATGAGCTCTCGGACGTCCAGGATGACGATCTGCGAAGCCTGCTTCCCCGCGGCCGCTCGGGCCGCTGCGACGGCCAGGTCCCTGGACCCGGTCACGCGCCTCCGAGGTGTGCGTCCACGAAGTCCTGCCCCACCACGATCTGGACGTCGGCCAGGCCCGCAGGCTGGGCCACGAGGACCTCACCCACGCCGAGGAGCCCCTGGGCCCGCTGGGCAGCGGCCAGGTCGTCCTCTGACAGCGCGATGATCTTCGTCACCTTCACCCCGAACGTGTTCGCGTTGCCCGTCGACATCAGACGGTACCCCTCCGGCACCAGGATCCGGGCCACTTCCTCCCCTACCCCTGGACGGCCGACCCCATTCAACACCACGATGCGGACCTCGGCACCTGCGTGGGGGACGAACAGATCGTCGACCAGCGTCTCCAGGGCCTCCTCGTCCGGCCGCAGCAGCCCGGCGCCGAGGTCGACCACCGGGAGGCCGTACAGGGCCATCGGCTCAGGCGAGCCCTCGGCGAGGACGGGGCGCAGCGGCTCGGGGAACCCGGCCACCGCGGCGGGGTTGGCCGCCACGCCGTCGCGGATCCCCTCGAGGACGTCCTGCCACCGCAGGAACCGCTCGTCGGGCAGCGCGCCGGGGTCCAGCGCCGTGAGGTACTCGATCACCTGAGCGCTGGACATCTGCTGGTCGGCCACCTCGATCGTGCCGAGAGCGTCGACGGCCGCCTGGAGCTCCGCCGTGGTGGAGTCGACCGATCCATCCATCCGCACGCCGATGAGGTTCTCCAGCGCCACGGCAACCAGGCCGACGTCTCCGCCGGCCGCGGCCTCGCCGACCGTGCCCAGCCCCTGGCCGGGAACGTTGATCGTCACGTCCGCGGGGACGGCCATGATCACCGGGGGCTTCACTCCCGCGGCGAGCACGGCCACGAACGTCGCGTCGGGAGCCTCGTCCAGCCGAACCGTCCAGGCCACCACGTTCTGATCCGGTGCCACGGCGCCTCGCCCCTGGCCGTCGCCTTCTCCGGGCAGGACCGCCGGGAGCACCTTCGGCGCCACCGCTCCGACCACCGCGGCTATCGCCACGAACGCTCCGAATCTCGCCCACCGGGCCGCGCGCGCCCGAGGCCGCCCCGGCTCCTGCGTCGGGACCGGGGCGATCAGGCGCTTCGTGGGCCCCGGGGCCACCGGGGAGAGAACATCGCTTGCCGGAGGCGCCGGGGACTGCTCGACGGCGCTCGGTGTCGAGGCGTGCGCGGGAATTTCTGCGGTTTCCGATGAGAGCGCCGACAGCTGCTCCATCGCTCGCTGCGGCGAGCGCTCCATGGGGGGCTCGGGCTCGGGCTCGGGCTCGGGCTCGGGCTCGGGC
>CALAEC010000194.1 GCA_937890785.1 uncultured Actinomycetes bacterium | reverse complement strand
GGAGGAGGCCGTGGAGCCGGACCCGGGCCCCATCAACACCGGCGTCGAGGGGCTCACCACGTTCCGGGGAAACGCGACCCGGACGTTCTACGGGATGGGCCCGGTCCCGCGAAGGCCGGAGGTCCTGTGGCGCTACCCCGAGTCCGGCGGGCTGTGCTCGAGGTCCGGCGATCGCGAGGGAACGAAGACGTGGTGCGGCACGGGATGGACCGGCCAGCCGAACGTGGTGGACCCCGACGACGGGCCGGTGCAGGTGCGGTTCGGCGCCTACGACCGCGCCGTGCACATCCTCCACAGCCGGACCGGGGAGCTCCTGTACGACCCGTTCGTCACCGGCGACATCATCAAGGGGACCGTCACCTCGGATCCCGACGGCTACCCGCTGCTGTACACGGGCTCGCGGGACGATCACCTCCGGATCCTGGCCCTCGATCGGGGGCGTCGTCTGGTGGAGCTGTGGAGGCTGTCCGCGGATTCCGCTCCCAACCCGATGTGGAACAACGACTGGGACGGGTCGCCTCTGATCGTCGGCGACTACCTGCTTGTGGGCGGCGAGAACTCGTGGTTCTACGTGATCCGCCTGAATCGTGGGTTCGACGACGACGGCCGAGTCACCGTCGATCCCCGGATCCGTCTCATGGTGCCCGGCTTCGACGACCGACTGCTCGCCGACCTGGGCGACACGGAGGTCTCCATCGAGAACTCCGTGGCCTTCCACGACGGCGTGGCGTACTTCGCCAACTCGGGCGGCCTGGTCCAGGGTTGGGACATCTCGAGGGTGCTCGAAGGCGGCGCGAAGGCCCGACGCGTGTTCCGGTTCTGGACCGGCGAGGACACCGACGCATCGGTGGTGATCGACGAGGAGGGGGCGCTGTACGTGGCCTCGGAGCTGGAGCGGCGGGGCGCACGGTCGAACGAGATCGGCCAGCTGCTGAAGCTCGACCCAAGCCGGCGGAGGAACCCCGTCGTGTGGGACCTCCCCGTCCCCGGCGAGGGCGGTGACGGCGGGATGTGGGCCACCCCGGGGCTGGCCGGCGACGCGGTCATCGTCGCCACCAACACCGGCCGCGTCCTGGGCGTCGAGCGGGACAGCGGGCGGATCGCCTGGGAGATCCCGCTGGCGCCGCCGACGTGGGCGTCGCCGGTCATCGTGGACGATGTGCTGATCGTCGGGGACTGCGCGGGGGTCCTGCACGCGTACCGCCTCCGGGACGACCCGCGAGCCGGGCCGCCCCGGGAGCTGTGGTCCGTCCAGCTCGAGGGATGCATCGAGTCCACGCCGGCGGTGTGGCGGGGCATGGTGTACGTGGGCGCCCGGGGCGGGGCCGTGTACGGGATCGGCGATCCACGGTGAGGTCGATGCCGCGCTGGGTAGGGTAGGGTCCGTGGAGCCGATCCCGCCGGGGTCCCCGGCGCCGCCGATCCACGGTGTGGACAGTCCGGACGTGCTGTTCTTCTACAAGGTCACCTGTCCGACGTGCCAGTTGGCCGCGCCGGTGGCCGAGCGCTTCGCCGCAGCGGTCCCCGGGCGGTTCGTGGGGATCGGCCAGGACCCCCGCGAAAAGCTCGACCAGTTCGCCGAAGAGCTCGGCACCTCGTTCGTGACGGTGCCGGATGAACCGCCGTACGACCTGTCGAACGCGTACGGCGTGCGCACGGTGCCGACCGTGTTCGTCCTCGACGCCGGCACGGTCGTGGACGTGGTGGAGTCCTGGGACCGCGACGGATGGAACCGGGCTGCCCGGCGCGCCGCCGAGCTTGCCGGCGCCGACCCGGAAGAGGTGTCGCACCCGGGCGACGGCCTTCCGCCGTTCCGCCCCGGCTGAGGCTCCAGGAACGCCCGCTCGGTCTGAGCGAGCTAGAGCGTGGAGGCCCGCCAGATGGCGAGGGCCGTGGCCACGGTCACGAGCGCCGCGATCGTGACCGATGCCGACGCCGTACGCGTCCGCCGGCGCCCGGCCACCCCTTCGATGCCCAGGCCGGCGACCACTCCGGTCACCAGGCCGCCGATGTGCGCCAGGTTGTCGATCCCCGGCACGGACAGACCGAACACCAGGTTGATCCCGATCAGCATCAGGGCCCACTGCACGTTCGCTCGGGCCAGCCGGAGCGACCGGCGCCGAAGGTTGTAGGCCAGCCACGCGCCGAGCAGCCCGAACACCGCCCCCGAGGCCCCCACGGCGGCGACGGCCACAGGCCCAAACGTGAAGGAGGCAACGCTGGCACAGAATCCCGTCACCAGGTACAGCGCCAGCATGCGGGCCGTTCCCAGCGACTGCTCGACGACGTTGCCGAACAGGTACAGGCCGAACGAGTTGAGCGCGAGGTGCAGCACGCCCACGTGGAGGAACATCGCCGTGAACAACCGCCACCACTCGCCCCGGGCCACCAAGCCCGGGATCATGGCCCCGGCCTCGAGCAGGCTCCCGGTCCCGAGCGTGCGGAGGACGAGGTCCAGGACGAAGGCCGCCACGTTGACGGCCAGGATCGCGGTGGTGGCCGATCGCGGGCGGGGGATGACCGGGCGGACCCGGCGGACCCCGCCCCTGCCTTCGGCCACGCAGGTGGGGCAGTGGTGCCCGACCGGCGCCTGGGTCATGCAGTCGGGACAGATCGGTCGACCGCAGCGGGTGCAGTGCACGCGGGTCTCGCGATCCGGGTGCCGGTAGCACGTCTCGACCTGGATGGTCATGGGGAAGGCCATGGTACCGCCCGTCCTCCCGTTCCCCGCCTGGCATCGTACGGGCGTGGACCGTCGGTTCCTGACCGAAGCCGTGCGGCGGGCGACGCTCCCCGGCCGGCCGCGCCTCGAGGTGCTGGGCCCCGCCCCATCCGCGGCCGGTTCGGTGGGGCTGGTGGCCGGCTCCTTCGATCCGATGACCGCGGCGCATGCCGCGTTCGCCGAAGCCCTCGACACCGAGCTGACGCTCCTGGTGTGGTCGCCGGCGACGCTGCCAAAGGAGGCGGGCCCCGGTGGCGACCCATCGGCGGCGCTTCTGCTGCCCGAGGACCGCCTGGCTTCGGTCGCCGCGTGGTGCGGGTCGAGGCCGTGGGCCCGGGTGGCGACCTGCTCGCACGGCCTCCTGGTCGATCAGGTCCAGGCCGCCGCGGCGTCGTTCCCCCGGTCCCGGCTGGTCCTGGGGATGGGCTCCGACAAGTTGCGTCAGCTGCTAGACCCAGCCTGGTACGAGGACCGCGACGCCGCGCTGGACCGCCTGTTCTCGCGGGCCGAGGTGGCCGTGGCCTCCCGCGCCGGCGACCACGCCGAACCCATCGACGCGCGGTGGTCGGATCGGATCAGGACGGTGGTGCTGCCCCCGGGCCTGGCCGGACTCTCCTCCCGGGCCGTCCGGGCGGCGGTGCGGCGGGGCGAGGATGTCTCCGGAGCCGTCCCGCCGGAGATCCTGCCGTTCGTCCGCGGCCTAGCCAGAGGCGGTGGCGGGGAGCGTGACCCGGAACGTTGAGCCCTGCCCCAGCTCGCTCTCGGCCTCGATCCGTCCACCGTGCTGCTCGACGACGTGGCGGGCGATCGACAGGCCCAGTCCGGTGCCGCCGGTCTCGCGGGACCGAGCGCGGTCCACCCGGTAGAACCGCTCGAAGATGCGGGGGAGGTCGCGCCGAGGGATGCCGATCCCGTCGTCCTCGACCTCGACGACGGCCCGGCCGTTCTGCTCGTCGAGCCGCACCCGCACGGGCCCGCCGCCCGGGGAGTAGCGGACCGCGTTGTCCAGGAGGTTGCGGAGCAGGAGCGCGAGGTCGGCCCGGACCCCCCGGACCGTGATGGGTCGAACCGCCGACTCGATCCGCACGCCGTCGGCGGTGGCGCGGAGGCGCTCGATCTCCTCGCTCACGACGTGATCGAGCCGGACCGGCTCCAGGGCAGGGCGTTCCGTCTCCAGGCGGGAGAGGTCGAGCAGATCCGAGACGATGCGGGACAGGCGGATGGCGTCCCGGCGGAGGCGGGCGGCGAACCGGGCCGCGGATACCGGGTCGTCGGCCACGGCTCGCTCCACGGTTTCGGCAGCGGCCTGGATCGACGCGGCGGGGGTCTTGAGCTCGTGGGAGGCGTCGGCCACGAAGTCCCGCCGCATCGCCTCGACTCGCCGGGCCCCGCTGACGTCGCGCACGACCACCAGCACCTCGCCGGGCTGCCGCAGGGCCACCGTGGAAACCCGCAGCACCCGCGGAGGGTACCCGGTCTCGATCTCGCGGTCGCGGGCCCGGCCGTCGGCCCTGGTCTCCTCGACCAGCGTCCGCACCTCCGGCGGAGTCAGCCCTCGGAGCGACCCGGGCAGGCGGCCCAGGAGACGCGAAGCGGCCGGGTTCGCGTACCCGAGGCCGTCGTCGGTTTCGACCAGGAGGACGCCCTCCTCCATCGCCGAGAGCACCGCCTCCCGCTGCTGCCGGTCGAGGTCGATGCGACCGATGCGACCCTCGATCTCGGCGGCCATCCGGGAGAGCGTCCGTGCCAGCTCCTCAAGCTCCGCGGTGCCATCCGACGGCGCGGCCGTGGCCAGATCGCCGCGGGCCATGCGAGCCACCCGCGCGGTCACGTCCTGAAGGCCCCGGGTCAGGCTGCGTCCGATCAGCCACACCGCACCTGCGCCCAGCAGCGCGGCCGCGGCCGTGCCCCCGAAGACGATCGTGCGAACCACGGTGCGTTCGTCGGCGGCCGCGTCGAGCGACGCGACGCCTCGATCGAGGATGAAGGCCAGGACCGCCAGGAGCGGCACGATCGTGAGCGCGTACAGGGTCAGCAGCCGCCGCGTCAGCGTCGGGCGGGGGCGTTCGTCCACCGCGGTCAGTCTAGGCCCGGCTGGTGCTTCGGGCAGAAGTACGTGGTTCGTCCGCCAACCACGGTGCGTCCGAGCGGCGTACCGCATCGCGGGCATGCCGCGTCCGGTCGACCGCGGACGTGGATCAGCCAGCCGGTGGGGAGGCGGTCGAAGCGCTCCACCGAGGTGCGGACCACCGCGCGGATCGCCTCGAAGAGTCGCTCCCGCTCCTCGGCGTCGAGATGCTCGATCCGCCGGGCCGGGTGGATCCCCGCGCGCCACAGCGCCTCGTCCGCGAGCAGGTTCCCGATCCCGGCCAAGAGCCGCTGATCCATCAGTGCGGCCTTGACCCGACCTCGACGGCGCTCCAGCAGCGAGCGGAACCCCCGGCGGTCGAGCGACAGGGCGTCCGGCCCCAACGGTCCGAGGATCGTGCCGGCCTCCCGGCGGTCGTGGGCCAGCCACACGCCCCCGAGCTTGCGCATGTTCCGGTACCGGAGCTCGCCGCGGTCGAGCTCGACGATGACGCGATCGTGCCGGTGACGGCCGTCCGGACCGTCTGCCGGGATCAGCTGGCCGGTCATGCCGAAGTGGATCAGCAGGGCGGGCCCGGTGGTCCAGGCAAGCAGCCACTTGCCGTGGCGCTCGGGCTCCTCGAACCGGTGCCCCCGGAGCGCGCGGTCGAGATCGACCGCCCCGGCGTTGCGCAGGATCCCCGGGTCGGTGGTGACGACCCGATCGATCCGCCG
>CALAEC010000193.1 GCA_937890785.1 uncultured Actinomycetes bacterium | reverse complement strand
ACCAGGACGACGGTGATCCCGGCGTCCTGCGCGGCCTGGAGCGGGGCGATCAGGGCGGTGCGCTCGGTCGGCGCGATCAGGATGGCGTCCGGTCCCTGGGCCACCACCGCCTCCACGATCGGGATCTGCTCCGTGGGGTCGAACTCGTTGGGTCCCTGGACCGAGTAGTTCACCCCGAGCTCCTCGGCGGCCGCCTGAGCGCCGCAATCCATGGTGATGTAGAACTCGTCACCCGCCACGCCCTGGATGAGGACGATGTCCAGAGCCTCCTCCGTCTCGTCCACCCCGTCGCCCTCGTCGCCACACGCCGCGGCCACCAGGGCGGTGACCGCCAGGAGGGCCAGAAGCCTTCGTTTCATCACACGCCTCCCTTCATCCGGCTACCCCTCGCCTCAGGACTCCCCCGCTGAGACCTCCCTTCTCCCGGCTATCCCCTCACGCCCGTTCCCGAGCTCGACGCTTCAGCTGATCCACGTACACGGCGAGGATGAGCACGGCTCCAACGGCGACTTGCTGCCAGAACGGCTCGACGCCCAGGATGATGAAGCCGTTCCGCAGGATGGCCGGGATGAACACGCCCACGACCGTGCCGAAGACCGTCCCGATCCCGCCGAACAGGCTGGTGCCCCCGATCACCACGGCCGCGATCGCCTGCAGGTTGGTCGTCCCGTGACCCTCGATGGTGGTCGTGGTGAACCGGGCCAGCAGCAGGTACCCCGCCACCCCGGCCAGGAAGCCGGACATGGCATAGACCTTGATGAGATGCCGCGACACGTTGATCCCGGCCCTGCGGGCCGCCTCGGGGTTCGACCCGATCGCGTAGGTGTGACGCCCGAAGCGGGTGAGGTGGAGCAGGATCCCGCCGAGAATGGTGATGCCCGTGGCGATGAGGACCAAGTAGGGGATCTCTCCGAAGAGCCGCCCGATCCCCACGGTGGTCACCAGCTCCGCGGGAACCGCTCGCCGGACGTTGATTCCGCCGCTGAGCAGGAGGGCGGCCCCCTGGGCCATCCCCAGGGTGCCGAGCGTGACGATGAGGGCCGGCATTCGGGTCTTGGCGATCAGGACGCCGTTGAGGACCCCCCAGGCCAGCCCGGAGACCGTGGCGGCCGCCAGGCCTGCCAGGATCACGCCGAGGCCCTCGGCGCCCATGGCCCGCATCAGCAGCGCCGCCACCACTTGCGAGAAGACCAGCACCGACCCCACGGAGAGGTCGATGCCTGCCGTGATGATGACGAACGTCATGGCCACCGCGACGATCAGCAGGCTGGAGGCGTCGATCATGATGTTCCGCAGGTTGAACACCGACGCGAACGCCTCGAAGTTCATGATCGAGAAGACCGCGATGATCACCACGAGGACCAGGAAGATCCACGTGGACGTGGCCGCGGCCAGCCTCCACAGCCGCGGGCGGATCTCCTGCTCCTCCCCGGCGACGCTGGCCTGCTCGGCCTGACCGACGGGCGTGCCGTCTCGGCCCATCACGCCTCCCCCGCGGCTCCGGTCATCGCCCCCACGACCTCTTCCATGCTGACCTCGTCGGCGCGGAACACGGCCACCCGCCTGCCCAGCCGCAGGACCTGGATCCGATCCGCGATCTGGAAGACCTGCGGGAGATTGTGACTGATCAGGACGACCGACTTCCCGGACCCCCGGATGCGGCGGATCAGGTCCAGCACCCGCTCCGCCTGCACGACACCTAGCGCCGCGGTGGGCTCGTCCATGAAGATCACCCGGCTGGCCCAGGTGGCGGCCCGGCTGACCGCCACGGTCTGGCGCTGGCCGCCGGACAGCATGCCCACCTCCGCGTCCATGTCCTGGAGATCGATCCCGAGCGTGGCGAAGGACTCGGCCGCCCGTGCCCGCATGGCCCGCTTGTCGATGAACCCCAGGGCGCCCAGCAGGCCCGGGCGTATCACCTCGCGGCCGAGGAACAGGTTCGCCGCGGGGTCCAGGTCCTCGGCCAGGGCCAGATCCTGGTACACGGTCTCGACCCCCATTCGACGGGCGTCGAGCGGAGAATGGATAGTCACCGGGTGCCCCTCGAATCGGATCTCACCACCGTCGGGCTGGACCGTGCCCGACAGGATCTTGATCAGGGTGCTCTTCCCCGCTCCGTTGTCCCCGACCAGGGCCGTGACCTCTCCAGGTCGGACCTCGAAGTCGGTCCCCTGGAGGGCGCGCACGTGCCCGTAGCTCTTCTCGACGCCCCGGGCCTCCAGCAGGGCGCCGTCGGTGGCCGGCAGGGCCGGGCTCACGGGGGGACCTCCCCCGACCCCCGGGCCACCAGCCGGGTGGGAAGGACGATCCGCTGGGGAGGCCCAGTGTCGCCGGCCAGGCGTGCGAAGAGGATCTCCGCCGCCCGTCGCCCGAGCTCGTTCGGATCGTGCCGCACCACGGTCGTCTCGAGCAGGTCCGCCAACTCGAAGTCGTCGAACCCCACCAGGGCCGCCCGGGCACCTGTGGCTCGCAGCGCGTGGAGCGCACCGATGCAAGCGCGGTTGTTGGTCGCGAAGATCGCCGTCGGCGGGTCCTCCATGGCGAGCAGCTCGCGCACCGCCGCTTCGCCGTGCCCGACGTCGTGGACCCCGACTCGGATCAGCGACTCGTCGATCGGTACACCCGCCCGCTCCAGGCTGGCCTGATACCCGGCCAGGCGCTCCGCGATCGTGGAGATGGTGGGGGGATCCCCGACCACTCCGATGCGCCGGTGCCCCTGTGTCAGGAGGTGCTCGGTGGCCTGGCGGGCCCCTCCACCATTATCGAGGAGGACCTCGTCCGCCTCGATCGTGTCTGCCGGCCGGTCGATGAACACGACCGGGGTCCCCAGCCGGACCTCGTCCCGCAGGTACGTGTGATCGCGGCCGGCCGGCACGATCAGCAGTCCCCCGACTCGACGCTCCAGAAGGGTGCCCACCGCGGTCCGCTCGGCCGCCGGGTCCTCATCGGAGTTCGCGATGATGACGACGTACCCATGCCGGCGAGCCACGCCCTCGACCGCCTTGGCGATGCTCGAGTAGAAGGGGTTCCTGACGTCCTCGATGGTCAGCCCGATACTCGCCGAGGCCCGGCCCCTCCGGAGGTTGCGGGCGATGTCGTTGGCCCGGTACCCGAGGGCCTCCACCGCGTCCCGGACCCGCGCTCCGGTCTCCGGTCGGACCCCGGGCTCGTGGTTGATAACGCGCGAAACGGTCTTCAGGCTCACACCCGCGACCCTGGCGACGTCGACCATCGTGGGTCTGTGACCCATCCAGCCTCCGGACCGCCGCTCTCCGACAACGTTGTCAAACCAGAGCCAAGCATGGGTGGCGAGACGTTGTCAAGCGGGCCTATGGTGAGCAGGACGCGGGCGGGGGAGGCAAGACGGCAACGACGGCGGTCGTGACGGGCGGGAGCTCGGGGTTGGGGTTCGCCCTCGCCGAGGGGCTGAGCGCCGCCGGCCTCGCGGTGTCGATCATCGGCCGGAACGCGGACCGGGTCGGCGAGGCGGAGGCCCGGCTCCGGGGGCTGGGGGGCGCTGTCCGAGGGATCGCCTGCGACGTCTCCCGGCAGGACCAGGTGGGACGAGCGTTCGAGAAGATCGGGGCTCCGGTGGGGTTCCTGTTCAACGTGGCCGGCGTGGGACAGTTCGGACCGGTCGAGGACATCACCGAGGAGATGATCGACGAGGTCTCGGCCGGCAACCTCAAGGGGCTGATGCTGGCCAGCGCGGCCGTGCTCCCGATGATGCGAGCCGCGGGTGTGGGGACGATCGTGAGCGTCCTCTCCACGGCGGCGCTGGTCGGACGGGCCCAGGAGCCGGTCTACTGCGCGGCGAAGTGGGGGGCGCGCGGCTTCATGGAGGCTCTCCGGGTCGCCCTCAAGGGGACACCGATCCGCACGGTGACCGTCTACCCGGGCGGCATGCGGACGCCCTTCTGGTCGGCGGCGTCGGGGCTGTCGCCGGACGTCGCCACGTTCATGGATCCCCGAGAGGTGGCCCGGCAGATCCTCCGGGTCGTCCTCGACCCCGGCGGAACCAACGTGACCGAGATGACGATCTCCCGCCCGTGACCGAGCCGGACGGGCCGGGCGTCCTCGCCGACCTGGCCCGTGGCCTCTCCGACTCCTCGATCATCACCGACCCGGAGATCCTGGACAGCTACCGGCGCGATCAGGCCGGGCTCGTCGATGCCGGGATGCCCCTGGCCGCGGTGCGGCCGCGAACGTCCGATGACGTGCGGCAGCTCCTGCGGATCGCATCGGGCCATCGCGTCCCGGTCGTGCCGAGGGGAGCCGGATCGGGCCTGTCGGGCGGGGCCAACGCCGTCGACGGGAGCCTGATCCTCTCGATGACCGGCATGGATCGCATCATCGAGCTCGATACGGCGAGCCTCCTCGCCGTGGTGGAGCCGGGCCTCATCAACGCGGACCTCTCGAAGGCCGTCGGGGAGCTCGGGCTCTGGTATCCCCCGGATCCCGCCAGCGCGGACTTCTCGACGATCGGGGGGAACATCGCCACCAACGCCGGAGGCCTGTGCTGCGTGAAGTACGGGGTGACCGGCGACTTCGTCCTGGGGCTCGAGGTGGCCCTGGCGGACGGCACGCTCCTGCGGACGGGACGCCGGACGATCAAGGGCGTGGCCGGCTACGACCTCACGGGCCTCTTCGTCGGCTCGGAGGGCACGCTCGGGGTGATCACCCAGGCGACCCTGCGACTCCGGCCGGCTCCTCCCGCGCCGTCCACCCTCGTCGCGTTCTTCGCGGACCTGCCGGCTGCCGGCACGGCCATCGCCGAGATCGCCGCCGGGGTGGTCCCGTCGGCCTTGGAGCTCATGGATCGGGCCACGGTCCGGGCGGTCGAGGGATGGAAACGCCTCGACCTCGACGTCGAGGCCGCGGCGATGCTGATCGGCCGGTCGGACGCCGGAGGTCCGGAGGGAGCGGCCGAGATCGAGCGGATGACGAGGGCGTGCCGGTCGTCCGGCGCCACCTTCGTGGCGACCTCGACCGACGCTATGGAGGCCGACCTGCTGATGACCGCTCGCCGACTGGCCCTGACGGCGCTGGAGCACCTGGGCACGGTCCTGCTCGACGACGTGGCGGTGCCCATCGGTCGGATCCCCGATCTCCTGCGATCGATCGAGGAGATCGCCGATCGCCACACGGTGCTGATCGGCACGTTCGGCCACGCGGGCGACGGCAACATGCACCCCACGATCGTGTTCGACCAGCGCGATCCGGATGCCGTGGCTCGAGCCCGGTCCGCCTTCGAGGCCATCGTGGGGGTGGCCCTGGAGCTCGGCGGGACGATCACCGGCGAGCACGGGGTGGGGCTGCTGAAGAAGCCGTTCCTGCCCCAGGAGATCGGCGAGCCCGGGCTCGAGGCGCATCGGCGGATCCGGCGAGCGCTGGACCCGCTCGGGATCCTCAATCCCGGCAAGGTCCTCTAGGGCAGGATTCCCAGCTCGTCGAGGGACACCCGGAGCTCGGCGGCGTCCGGTACACCAGGAACTCGCCGGCCCGGATCAGCTCCTCCTCGCCG
>CALAEC010000192.1 GCA_937890785.1 uncultured Actinomycetes bacterium | reverse complement strand
CGCTTGGCCAGGACGTCGACCAGCCGGGCCAGCTTCGACAGCCCGGTGATCCGCCCGTCCTCGTTCGGCACGTAGGCCACGTGGGCCTTCCCGGTGAACGGGACCAGGTGATGCTCGCAGAAGGCCGAGAACGTGATGTCCCGGACCATGATCATCTCGTCGTGGCCGACATCGAACACCGCGTCGACCACGGCCTCCGGGTCCTCGTGGAGCCCGGCGAATACCTCTCGATACATGTCGGCCACCCGACGGGGGGTGTCCTTCAGGCCTTCCCGACCGGGGTCCTCGCCGATCCCCTCGAGGATGAGCCGGACGCCCTCCTCGATCTTGCCGGCGTCGAACCCGTCAGCGGAGCGACTCACCCGGCGGCTCCTTGGGCGCCCGGACGCTCCGCCGGAACACGGCGATCCCGGCGCCCTGAGCCTGGGTCCCCTCCTTCGGGGCACGCTTCGTCACGGGCTCGAGCAGCCGCACCAGGTCGTCCTTCTCGACGGTCTCGTGCTCGATCAGGGCGGCCGCGATCCGGTCGAGCGTGTCCCGTTCGCTCTGGAGGATGTCGAGGGCCCCGTCGTGCGCCTCGTCGATCAGCCTGCGGACCTCGGAGTCGATCTCGAAGGCCACCTGGTCCGAGTAGTCGGGCTGGGTGGCGAAGTCCCGGCCGAGGAACACCTCACCCTGGCGCTGGCCGAGGGTCAGCGGCCCGAGCATGTCGGACATCCCGTACTCGGTGACCATCCCCCGGGCGATCTTGGTGGCCCGCTCCAGGTCGTTCTGCGCGCCGGTGGTGATGTCGGCGATCACCATCTCCTCGGCCACCCGCCCGCCCAGGAGCATGGCCAGCTCGTCGATCATCTCCGAGCGGGTCACCAGGAAGCGGTCCTCGGTGGGGAGCGTCTGCGTGTACCCGAGCGCCCGGCCCCTGGGGATGATCGAGATCTTGTGCACCGGATCGGAGTTCGGGAGCGCGTGGGCCACCAGCGCGTGCCCGGCCTCGTGGTAGGCGATGATCCGCTTCTCCCGGTCCGAGATCAGCCGGGTCTTCCTCTCCGGGCCGGCCATGACCCGGTCGACGGCCTCCTCGAACTCGCGCATCTCGATGGTCCGCTTGCCGCCCCGGGCGGACAGCAACGCGGCCTCGTTGAGGACATTGGCCAGGTCGGCGCCGGTGAAGCCCGGCGTCCGGCGGGCCACCACGTCGAGGTCGACCTTCGGGTCCAGCGGCTTGCCGCGGGCGTGCACCTTCAGGATCCCCCGCCGTCCCACCAGGTCCGGCCGGTCGATCACCACCTGCCGGTCGAACCGGCCCGGACGAAGCAGCGCGGGGTCGAGGATGTCCGGCCGGTTGGTGGCGGCCATCAGGATCACGCCGGTCTTCGTGTCGAACCCATCCATCTCGACCAGGAGCTGGTTCAGGGTCTGCTCCCGCTCGTCGTGCCCGCCGCCGAGGCCGGCGCCGCGGTGTCGGCCCACTGCGTCGATCTCGTCGATGAACACGATCGCGGGGGCGTTCGACTTGGCCTGCTCGAACAGGTCTCGGACCCGGGCGGCACCGACGCCGACGAACATCTCGACGAAGTCGGAGCCGGAGATCGAGAAGAACGGCACGCCGGCCTCGCCGGCCACCGCCCTTGCCAGAAGGGTCTTCCCGGTCCCGGGCGGCCCGTACAGCAGGACGCCCTTCGGGATCTTGGCCCCCATGGCCTGGAACTTGATGGGGTTCTCCAGGTACTCCTTCACCTCGCGGAGCTCCTCGACTGCCTCGTCGACGCCGGCGACGTCGTCGAACGTCGTCTTCGGCTGGTCCTTGGTGACCTGGCGGGCCTTCGACTTGCCGAACTGCAGCACGCGGTTCCCGCCGCCCTGCCCCTGGTGGAAGATGAACAGGAAGATGCCGACGAGCAGGACGAACGGGAGCAGGTTGATCAGGACATTGACGACGGCCGACCCCTTCTGAGGATCGGCCGTGACCTCCACCCCGGCCTCCTGCAGGTTCGTGACCAGCTCGTCCTGGTACTCCAGCGGGTATTCGGCCCGGTAAGGCTCCTCCCCCGCGAGCTCGCCGGTGACGACCTGGTCGCGCTCGAAGAACGTGGCGGTCTCGACGTCCCCGGCCTCGGCGATGTCCTCCAGCCGAGTGAAGGAGAGCTCCGTCGGCGCGGGTGTGCGGTCGGAGACGTTGACGAAGAGCCACAGCGCCAGGGCCACCACGGCCAGGTAGAGGAGGGGTCCACGGATGAGCCGACGGATGTTGAGGTCTTTCGTGGGGGGTGCTCCTTTCGAAACCTGCCTGACGGGGCCGCGCTCCCCGACCTCCGGCGATGGTAGCACAGGGCCTCGACAAGACCGCCGGCGCGTCAGGGCTCGCGGAGCCGGGTCTCGAGCAGGAGGGTGACCCGGCTGACGCGCCCCTCCTCAACCGTGACGGTCCGGCCGACCGGCACATACGTCGAGCCGGGAGGCAGTTTCGGGCTGACCACGTAGGATCCGGGCGGCAGCGCCACCGAGAAGGTGCCGTCGGGCTCGGTGGCGATCCGGCGGATGTCGCCCTCCTCGGACTCGATGAAGACATCGGTCGCAACGCCCTTGACGGGGCTCGGCGAGGTCCCAGTCTCGACCGGCGTCGTGGGGAACAGCACCACGCGGCCCCGGATGCCCGACCGCAACGTCTCGCCGCCGCCCGGCTCAGCCGCGCGGGCGCAGGAGCACAGCGCCAGGGCCAGCGCGAGGATCGCGGCGTGCGTCATCTCACTAGGTTGGACGGGCCTGGGGCCCGTGGTGTTCCTAGCCGACCAGGCCCTCGTACGCCTCGGGCTTGAGCGTGGCCACGTACGGCAGGTTCCGGTACTTCTCGGCGAAGTCGAGCCCGTACCCGACCACGAACACCGGCGGAATCTCGAAGCCTTTGTAGCGGATATCGATGTCGACCCGCTGGACCTCGGGCTTCTGCATGAGCGCGCACACCTCGAGACTGGCCGGACGGCGGGCCCGAAGGTTCTTGAGCAGGTACGCCAGCGTCAGCCCCGAGTCGACGATGTCCTCGACCAACAGGACGTGCTTGTTCTCGACGTCGTGGTCGAGGTCCTTCAGGATGCGAACCACGCCGGAGGTCTTGGTGGACGCCCCGTACGACGAGACCGCCATGAAGTCGAACCGGAGCGGCAGGCGGATGTGCCGGGACAGGTCCGCCATCACCACGAAGGCGCCCTTCAGCACGCCCACGAGGAGGAGATCCTTGTCGCGGTAGTCCTCGGTGATCCGGTCGCCGAGCTCGCGGATCTTGGCCTGGACCTCGTCGCCGGAGATCAGGATCCGGTCGATGTCCTGCTCGAACTCGGCCACGTGGCTGAGAAGTGTATCGGTCGACCCGGCGGTCACGGCTCCCCCTTCCTGCGCGGACTCCGAGGGGAAGAGATGCGAACATACCCCTTCATCCGCTCGGCCTCCAAATCGCCAGGTAGATCGAGCCGCCTGCCGGTGCGGCCGACAGCCAGGTCGAGCACGCCGAGGACGTGCGCAGATCCCGACTCGGGCTCCCACTCGCCTCCCATGGCCGCGGCCACGCGCAGGGCCGACAGTGCCACGCGCGTCGCGACCACCCGTGGGAGCGCGACCAGCCGGTCCGCGTCGAGCCGGACCTCGTTGTCGCCGATCACCGTGACCCGGGCGGCGGCCTCGGACGCAACCGCGTCGAGGTGGTCGGCGTCCTCCCTGACGAGCTCGGCGGTGCGGGCCAGGGTGGCCTTGACGTTCCGTCCCAGCGCCGACTCCAGGGCGGGCAGCGCCTCCCTCCGGATCCGGTTGCGCAGGAAGCGGGGATCCCGGTTCGTCGGATCGGTCCGGGGCCGAAGCCGGAGGGCCCGGCAGAACGCCCTGGTCTCCGCGGCGGTGACCTCGAGGAGCGGACGGACGCCCGCGACGCCCAGTGGTGGAAGCCGGGTAACGGCCGGCATGCCGGCCACCGCATCCAGCCCGCCACCCCGGGCCAGCCCGAGCAGCACGGTCTCGGCCTGATCATCGAGGGTGTGCCCCAGGGCGGCCCGATCCCCACCGAGCTCGCCGACGACCTGCGTGAGGGCGCCGTACCGGGCCAGCCGCGCCCAGGCCTCGACCGACGCGCCGCGCGGGGGCCGGTCCGCCGCAGTCAGGCCATGGAACGGCAGACCGAGCCGCTCCGCCTGCCGAGCCACATACGCGGCGTCGCGTTCGGACCCGGGCCGGAGCCGGTGATCGAAGTGGAACACGGCCAGCCGGATCCGGAACAGCCGGCGGAGGCGGTGCAGGGCATGCAGCAAGCACATGGAGTCGGGGCCGCCCGAGCACGCCACCACGACGGTGTGGTCCGAGGGCAGCATCTCGAAGCGTCGAGCCGTGGCGACGACCCGCTGGAGGACCCGGGCCACGGCGGGCGGCTGGCCCCGGCCGACCGAGGTCACGCCGCGGCGACCCGTTCGATCCAGGCGTCGGGGCGCCCGACCTCCTCCAGGCTGGGAAGGTGCTCGCTCCGCTCCCAGATCCGGGCGAACGCCTCGGGGCCGGCGCGATCGACGACCTCGGCCACGAACCGCTCCCCGACGTCGTATTGACGGGCCTTCACGTCCAGGCCGATCGCTCGCTGCACCATGCGGTTGAACCCCTTGCGGTGCCGCCGCGCCTGGAGGATGCGGCGCATCCGGTCGGCCCCGCTGATCCGCCCCCGGGCCAGCCGGTCCATGACGAAGTTGCCGTGCCCCTCGAGGACCGACATCAGCGACTGCATCCGCCGGAACGTGTCCCGCTGCTCCGGCGTCATCAGGGCGAACAGGATCCCGAGGTCCCGCCACTGCCCGGCGGCGCCGGTCTGCAGCTCCTCGCGGATCCGTCGCAGCCGCTCCAGGACCTTCCGGGCGTCCAGGTCGATCGTGCCGAGATACGAGCCCATCAGCTCGGTGATGTACGAGCGCAGCCATGGCACGCCCTGGAACTGCACCCGGTGCGTGACCTCGTGGAGCGAGAGCCACTGCCGGAAGTCGGGGCGGCCGAAGCGGAACCGCCGCTCGAGCTCGACGACGTTCGGCCCCACGAAGTAGATCAGGTCGCGATCGTCCGGCGGGAGGAACAAGTCGTACTGGCCGAGCACCTTGCGACCGAGGTAGCCGAGGATGCCTCCGACCTGGAACGCCAGCAGCTGGCGCCTGACGGGGGCCATGGTTCCCTCGATGCGCCGGCCCAGCAACCGCCGAGCCACCGGCTCGAGCACCTGCTCGAACCCGCGGAGGTTCTGCTGGATCCACTCCGGCCTGGTCATCACCCACGGGCGCGAAGGGGGCCCGTCGATCGACAGGCCGGTGAACCGCGTCACGAGCTCGTCGGCCTGGGCCACGACCTCGTCGAACTCCTCGGCCATCCGGGCACGCTCGGCGGGGCGAACCTGCGGGCCGGCGCCCGCGAACCGCCTTCCGATGCCGGCAGCGGCGGCCCAGTCGACGAGGCCAGTCGGAGCTTCGCCCGTCACGATGAGCCCGCGTCTCCCCTCTCGCGGGCGGCTTTTACGGCCGCGGCGCGGGCTCGGCTCTCGGCGATCGGGCGGGCCAGGCCCTTGGCCAGCTGCTCCTCTAGGACCCTGGTGAACGTTTCCTCGTCGGCGCCCGGCGGCACCTTGGCCGGCGGGCCCTCCTCCGCGGCAGGCGGAGCCGGCTCGGGCCGAGGGGCCCTCACCGTGGCGGGCGCCTCCTCGGCCGGCGCGGCTTCGGCCTCCGGCGGCGTCGGCGGCGGGACCTCGGGCTCCTTCGCTTCGGGCGCCTCCTCCTTCCCGGCCTCGGTGGCCGCCTCGGCCTCGGACGCCTCGACCTGCGGGGTGGTCGCCGCGGGAGCGACCGTGCCGGCGGTGGTCCCGGCGCGAGCCGCGCGGATGGCCGCGGCCTTGGCCCGGCCCTCGGCAACACGTCGGTCGACGCCCTTGTCGAGCTGCGCCTTCAGCTCGCGCTCGTACGTCTCCTGGTCCGGCTCGACGTGCTCGGCTGCGGGCCGGGCGGGGGCGGGTTCCGCCGGAGGGGCCGACTCGGCAGGCGCCCGCTTGGCGGCAGGTTCGGCGGCGGCCTCGGTCTCGGCCGGCCGGGTCTCCGGCACCTGCTCCGCGGCGGTCCGGACCGCGGCGGCGGGGGGCGCCGGCGGCGTGGTCGAGGCCGCGGCGACCTGCTCCACCCTCGGAGCGGCCGCCACGCCGGCGAACTGCGGCCGGCGCCGCCGGACTGGCGCGGCCGGCGGCTCCTCCCGGGCGAAGAACCTGGTCGAGTACCGGAAGTACATGACGGCGATCAGCGCCACAACGCCCACCGTGAGGAGAGCCACGGGGACGGCGAACAGATAGAAGGGCCAGCCCCGGAACTCCTCGGGGGTCACGGCCGGTGTGGGGGTCTCCTGGGCCAGGGCCGCCACGGGCATGGAGAACAGCGCGATGAGAACGAAGAGGAGGAGGGTCCGCGGGGCCCGCATGGCGCGCGGGATTCTAGCAAATCGCGAC
>CALAEC010000191.1 GCA_937890785.1 uncultured Actinomycetes bacterium | reverse complement strand
TGCGCCAGGCCGCCGAGCTCGTGATCCGGTCCCAGCTCGGCTCGACCTCGATGCTCCAGCGGAAGCTGAAGGTCGGCTTCGCCCGGGCCGGCCGGATCATGGATCTCCTCGAGGAGCGAGGGATCGTGGGGCCGTCGCAGGGATCCAAGCCCCGGGACGTCCTGATGACCTGGGACGAGTGGGTCGAGTCCCACGCGCCGGCCGGCTGACGCTCCGGCAGTAGAATCGCGTCCCGCATGAACCAGGCGACCGAGACCGGCATCGGACGGGCGCTGCGCGTGGCCCGGCAGCGGCGAGGGAAGACGCTCGAGGAGGCCAGCCGCGAGACCCGGGTGCGCCTCGACTACCTGGACGCGCTGGAGCACGAGCGCTTCGACGTGTTCGGCTCCGATGTCTACGTGCGCGGGTTCCTGCGCTCGTACGCGCGCTACCTCGGCCTGAAGCACGACAAGGTCATCGCCGCCTACGAGCGGGCCTACGGGAGCGGCCGCCCCGGCCCGGCGCCCGTGGAGCGCTCGCCGGGGGTCACGCCGACCGAGGCCGTGGTGCTGACCGAGAAGAAGCGGCCGAACTGGGTGCTGGCGTCACTGGTGGGGCTGATCGTGCTGGCCGCCGCCGCCGCCATCGGCCTGCTGAACCGCGACACCGCGGTGCCGGACCCCGCCGAGGTGGCCGAGCCGCCCTCGGTCCCGGTGGTGCCCCGCACCGTCGAGGTCGGGCTGACCGCGTACCAGGACATCGACGTCGAGGTCGTCATCGACGGCGACCTGGTGGAGCGGTTCCGGCTGGAGGAAGGCCAGGGCCGCTCGTTCGAGGGCCAGGAGAGCATCACGGTCCGCCTCTCCGAAGGGGGGGTGACCGACCACATCGTCAACGGCCACATCCGCAAGACCCCCGGCGACCGGCACGCGCCGTTCGAGGCCACCTACACCCCGGACAGCTTCCGGGAGACGTCATCGCCGTCGAGCCCCGAGGGGTGAGGCCGCTCGGCCTCGGCTGGCCGAACGTCATCTCGATCTTCCGCATCCTCCTGGCCCCGGTCGTGGTGGTGCTGGTGCTCTCCGGCTCCGACACGGCCGCAGGCGTGGCGGCCGCGGTGTTCGTCTTCGGCGCGTTGACCGACGGCCTGGACGGCTACCTGGCCCGACGGTACGCGGGCACCACCGCGCTGGGCCAGTGGCTCGATCCGCTCGCGGACAAGATCCTGGTCACCGCGCCGGTGGTGGCCCTGGCGAGCATCGGCAGGTTCCCTGCGTGGGCAGTGGTGGTCATCGTGCTCCGTGAGTTCGCGGTCTCGACCCTCCGGGCGTGGCTCGGCACCCGTGGCGTGACCATGCCGGCCTCGTCGTGGGGAAAGGCCAAGACCGCCGTGCAGATGGTCCTGGTCCCCCTGTACCTGCTTCCCCTCGGCGAGGGCGCTGAGCCGTGGCGGCTGGCGATCCTGTGGCTGGCGGTGGTGCTGACGGTGTGGTCGGGCCTCGACTACTTCTGGAAGGCGGCCCGGCGGTGAGGGCCGAGATCATCGGCGTGGGCACCGAGATCCTTCTCGGCCAGATCGCCAACACGAACGCCCAGTGGATGTCCCAGCGGCTCGCCGAGATCGGCGTGGACGTCCTCCACCACCAGGTGGTCGGTGACAACGTCCCTCGGATCGCCGAGGCGATCTCGCTGGCGGCCTCGCGCGCCGACGTGGTGCTGATCACCGGCGGCCTCGGGCCGACCGGCGACGACGTCACCCGGGACGCCCTGGCCGCCGCGGCCGGGGTCCGGCTGGTCCGCACTCCCGAGATCGAGGCCTACTTGCGCGACAAGTTCGACCGGATGCAGCGGGAGATGCCGGAGTCGAACCTGGTCCAGGCCGACGTGCCCCAGGGGGCCCGCTACATCCTCCCCGAGCGTGGTACCGCGCCGGGGCTGGTGCTGGACCTCACCGGCGGAACGCGGCTGTACGCCGTGCCCGGGGTCCCCGCCGAGATGCGCGAGATGATGGAGGGCGCGGTCCTCCCCGAGCTCCGGGAGCGGGCCGGGCCGGCGGGGATCGTGTCCCGCGTGCTCAGGGTCGTGGGCATCCCCGAGGCCCGCGTGGGTGAGCTGCTCGACGACCTGTTCCGGTCCTCGACGAACCCCACCGTGGCGTACCTCGCCTCCGCGGGCGAGGTCCGGGTCCGGCTGACGGCCAAGGCCGGCTCGGCCGAGGAGGCCGCGGCGCTGATCGAGCCCGCGGAGCGGAAGGTTCGCGAGCGGCTGGGCGACCAGGTGTTCGGGGTGGACCGGGAGGAGCTCGAGGAGGTCGTCGGCCGGCTCCTCGTGGAGCGCGGTTTGACGGTGGCCGTCGCCGAGTCGCTGACCGGTGGGGGCCTGGCCTCGCGGATGGTGCACGTGCCTGACTCCTCCCGGTACTTCCGCGGCGCGGTGGTGGCCTACTCGGCCGAGGCCAAGGCCGACCTGCTCGGCGTGTCGAAGGAGACGCTCGACGGACCGGGCATGGTCAGCGAGGCGTGCGCGGTGGAGATGGCCCGCGGGGCCCGCACGGCCTTCGGGGCCGACGTCGGCGTGGCCACCACCGGGGTGGCCGGACCCGAGCCCCTGGAGGGCCACCCGCCCGGCGAGGTGTGGGTGGCGGTCTCGCGGGACCACCGTGAGGAGGCCCGCCGCTTCGTCGCACCCGGGGACCGCGACCAGGTCCGGCGGTGGGCGGAGCAGTCGGCCCTGGACCTGACCCGCCGCGTCGTTCTGGAGGGCTGAGTGGGCCGCGACCGAGCGGCACGACCGGAGGCGAAGCCACTCCGCCTGTTCGCCGCGGTCGATCTCCCGGAGCGCATGCGGGAGATGATCGAACGGGAGATCGAGCCGTGGCGGGACCGCCTCCCCCGAGGCCGATGGGTTCGGCCCGAGAACTGGCACGTGACCGTGAAGTTCATGGGCCGGACGTATCCGCGGCTGGCGGAGCGGGTCCACGACGCCTGCCGGGAGGCGGCGGCCGCGATCCGGCCGTTTCGGGTCGGCGTCGAGGGGATGGGCGTGTTCCCCGGGCCCGGCCGAGCCCGGGTGCTGTGGGTGGGGCTCGACGACCGGGACGGCGGTCTCCCGGCCCTGGCCCGTGCGCTCGACGACCGGCTCGCCGACGAGTTCCCGACGGAGAAGCGCGGCTTCACCCCGCATCTCACCGTGGCCCGGTTCAACCCACCGGTGGCGGTGCGGGAGCACGCCGACGAGCTCGCGGGCACACGGTTCGAGGTCTCGCCCTTCCGGGTTGGGGAGTTGGTGCTGTATCGGAGCCACCTCTCGCCGAAGGGCGCGCGCTACGAGCCGCTGGAGCGGTTCCCGCTTCGCGGCTGAGCCGCCGGGACCACGAGGGCGTCGACCGCCACGACCCCGTCGCCCTCGACGAACAACGGGTTGATCTCCACGGTGCCCAGGTCGGTGGCGGCCACGAGGTCGATGAGCCGCAGCGCGCAGTCGATCACGCGGTCGGCCGGGAACCGACGCCCTCGAGCGCCCTCGAGCAGGAGCCGGCCCC
>CALAEC010000190.1 GCA_937890785.1 uncultured Actinomycetes bacterium | reverse complement strand
TCCCGATCTGGCGGTTCGCCCAGCCGGTGAACTACATCGGGTTCTGGATCACCGCTCTGACCATCGGGTTGTCCGCCATCGGGGCGGTCCTGGCCCCGCTGGGGCTGGTCGAGGGGGCCACGGACGGCGGCTTCCAGATCGCCGGATACGTCGGCTTCGCTCCGGAGCTGGCCACCGGGGCCTTCCAGCCGCTGTGGCCGATGCTGTTCGTGACGATCGCCTGTGGGGCGATCTCGGGATGGCACGCGCTGTTCGGCTCGGTGGGCACGGCCCGCCAGCTCGAGTTCGAGACCGACGCTCTGCCGGTCGGCGGCGGCGGGATGTTCTCGGAGAACACCCTCGGGCTGCTGTCCCTGACCGCGGTGGCCATCACGGGCGCCGCCGGTGCCGGGGCGTTCGCCGCCGGGGTGGGAAGCCTCCTGAACGTGGTCACGTTCGGCGCCCTCGCCCTTCCCTTCGGGACGGCGATCGGGTTCGGCGCGTTCGTGGTCATCGTGCTCACGGTCGTCCAGCTGGTGTTCCGGCTGATGCGGGTGACGCTGGGCGAATGGCTCGGTGAGGGCTGGGCCGGCTTCAAGAACCAGCACGTCGCCTCGATCATCGGGATGGTGCTGACGATGGCGCTGGTCCTCACCGGCACGTGGGTGTACCTGTGGCAGCTGTTCGGGGCGTCGAACCAGCTGATGGCGGCGCTGTCGCTGCTGATCGTGACGGTGTGGCTGGCCTCGGTGGGGCGGAACCCGGCCTACGCGGGGCTCCCCATGCTGTTCATGTACGTGACCACGATCGCAGCCTCGCTGGTGACCTCGTACAACCTGTTCGAGACGATCGCCACGGCCGAGGGCGTTGCCGGCATCGCCGCCGGCGGAGCCTGGGCCATGATCGTCGTGGCGCTGCTGCTGGTGGTGGCGGCGCTGGTCATCGCCTACGACGGCTATCGCGCGTACGTGCGGTGGCGGGCGGCACCCGAGGTCGTGGCAGACGTCACGGCGACGACGCCCACCACGCGAACGGGCCCAACGGGTCAGACCCGGAGCTGAAATGGAGGAGGGGAGCCGCGCCGGGGCGCGGCTCCCCTCACCGCCGGAGGAACGACCGGCCCAGGTCGCCGAACGCGCCGAACAGTCGGCGGGCGGGCGTGGCCAGGTCCGGTGGGATCACGTGGACCTCGAGGTGGGGATGCTCGCGACGAACGGAGATCCGCCACACGCCTCCGGAGACCTCGTCGAGTGCCTCCCATGCCCGGCGGGCCTCGGCCGGATCGGCATCGGGGCTGACCGAGGCCCGGACGTGCTGGTCGCCCCATCCGGCCTCGTGCCAGGCATCCTCGTCGAGGCGGCGGAGGCGGTCGTCGCCCGTCCAGCCCCTGGCGTCGCCGACCTCCAGCTCGAGGCGAGGCGCCGCACGCAGCCAGCCACGGAGGATCACGAAGTCGCGGCGGCCCCGCCGGCGGGACCAGGCCCACAGCATGGCCACGTCGCGCGGCTCCAGCACCACCACGACCTCGGCCTCCCGGAACGGCGCGGCGGCCTCGGCGATCTTCAGGACGATGGCGGAGCTGCCCAGCCATCGCATCGTGGTGCGCTTGCCGAGAAGGGGAAGACCGTCCTGCAGCCATCGAAGGAGCTCGTTCCCTCGGCGGACGTTCCGCTGCGTGCCCAGGGCGAACCACAGCATCACCGCGATCAGCAGGACGATCAGGATGGCCCCGATGGGTCCGGCGCCGGACATCGCGGGGACTCTAGGCGCGTCTGTTCTCCCGGTCAATGGAGGGCGTGGCCCGGTGCCGGGGCGGGTACCAGTTGGGGTAGATTCGCCATGAGCGATGGGCGATGGCGCGCGGGGACGGAGGCGGGCGGCGATCCGCGAGTTCCTCTTCGGCATGACGGGCTACGAGTTCGCCCGGCACGCCCTGGAGGCCCGGGCCGCCCTGGAATCCCTGTTCATGGCGGTGACCGTGGGCGACATGATCGGGCTGCCCGTCCTTCCGCCGTACTACTCGCTCCGGCTCCTGCCTCACGTGGTTCCCAACGTGGAGACGTGGAAGCGCCGGGTGCTGCGGGAGCGCGAGCTGCACGAGGAGCATGAGTTCGACTTGCACGGGGTGTGAGGAGGTCGCATGGCTGAGGACGCGAAGGACCAGCCCGAGGAGCCGCGCCACGGCGTGCGCGGGTTCATGGAGAAGGTGCGGCAGGTCACCTACGGGATGGCCGCCCACGACATGACGCGCTACGCGCTCCGAACTCGCGCGAGCATGGAGCACCTGTTCATCCTGGTGACGATGGGGGACATGCTCGGCGTCCCGATCCTGCCGCCCTACTACTCGATGCGCCTGTTGCCGTACGTGGTGCCCCAGGTCTCCACGTGGAAGCGGCGCATGCTGCGAGAGAAGGACGTCACGGACGCGATGTTCTGATGGCGGCCACGTCGACGCGTGCGGTCTCACTGGCGGAGACGTTCCGCCAGCATCCGGAGCGCCGGTACGTGATGTT
The DNA here is from genome assembly GCA_937890785.1 of uncultured Actinomycetes bacterium. GTDB lineage: Bacteria > Actinomycetota > UBA4738 > UBA4738 > CALAEC01 > CALAEC01. The sequence continues at coordinate 4,801 of CALAEC010000190.1, read as the reverse complement.
CGGCGGCAAAGGGGGCCTGGGCAAGACAACGTTCTCCGCGGCCACCGGCCACTGGCTGGCCTCGCAAGGACACAAGGTGCTGGTGTTCTCGGTCGACCCGCAGGCCAGTCTCTCCGACATCTTCCAGCGAGACATCTTCGGCAAAGGGCCCGTGAAGATAACCGAGAACCTGTGGGCCCAGGAGATCGACGCCGATCAGCACATCAAGGAGTATCAGGACGAGATCCGCCAGAAGATCCTGGACATGTACGGGATGGAGAGCGTCCCGGAGGAGATCGAGGACTACATCGCGGCCGCCTCGGCCGAGCCGGCCATGGAGGAGTCGGCGATCTTCGACTCGGTCGTCGACATCGTCAACCAGGGCGACTACGACTACTACATCTACGACCTGGTCCCGCTGGGCCACGCCCTGTACTACCTGTCGATGGCGAAGGTCTATGACGAGTGGATCACCCGGATCACCAAGCTCCGGGAGGAGATGCGGGAGCATCAGGAGATGGTGGCCCGGATCCGGCGAGAGAAGGAGGTCGAGGAGGACCAGATCCTGGCCGAGCTGCGGTTCATCCGGGACCGGATCAACACCGCGTCGGGCATCCTCACCGACCGCCAGCGCACGGCGTTCTTCTTCGTGCTGGTGCCCGAGGAGATGATCCTGGTCGACACGAAGAAAGCTGCGGGGCTGTTCGAGGCCTTCAACGTCCCGATCGCCGGGTACATCGTGAATCGGGTGATCCCTGAGGACCTCCTCGGCGAGGACGTTCCCCCGTACCTGGTGAATCGGATCGAGATGCAGCGGAAGTACCTCAGTCGGATCCGCGACGACTTCGGCGACCAGATCCTGGCCGAGGTCCACGAGATGGAGCGGGACGTGACCGGCATGGACATGATCGAGAAGGTGGCCGCGAGGATGTACGGGGAGGCCTGAGGTGGCGGTGGCGGAGCGGCAGGCGCTGGTGGGTACCTCGATGCAGGCGTTCTTCGAGGCCCATCCCGGGATGAAGTACGTGTTCTTCGGGGGGAAGGGGGGCGTGGGGAAGACCACCATGGCCGGCGGGTCGGCGGTGTGGCTGGCCCAGCAGGGCCGCCGGACCCTCCTGGCCTCGACGAACCCCGTCCACAGCCTGTCCGGCTGCCTGGCCCAGGACGTGTTCGGCAAGCACACGCCGGTCCAGGGCGTTGACAACCTGTGGGCCTACGAGATCGACACGAAGGAGGCCATCGAGCGGTCGAAGCGGGAGATCAAGGAGAAGGTCCAGTGGTTCCTGAAGTTCGCCGAGATCTCCTCCAAGGAGGCTGCCGAGTTCGTCGAGGCCGCCACGATGAACCCGGCGTTCGAGGAGTCGGCCATGTTCGAGAACATGGTCGAGCTCATGTTCAAGGACGAGTACGACGTCTACGTGTTCGACACCGCTCCGACGGCCAACGCCCGGCGCCTGCTGGGGATGTCGAAGGTGTACGGGCTGTGGGTCAACAAGATGGTGAAGTCGCGCGAGGAGGCCCAGTCGCTCCGCGAGCTGCTGTCCTTCTCGAAGAAGAAGGAGGACGACCCCCTGATGGAGTACCTGGTGGACTTCCGGGAGCGGATCGGCCACGCCAAGGAGCTCCTCACCGATCCCGAGAAGACCGCCTTCTTCTTCGTGACGCTGCCGGAGGCGCTTCCGATCGCCGTGATCAGGCGGTTCATCTCCTGGTTCACCGAGTTCGGGATCCCGGTGGGCGGCGTCGTGGTCAACCAGGTGATCGAGCCCGGCGACGGGCGGCTGCCGGAGTTCGTCAGGAACCGCGTCGAGATGCAGGGCGAGCACATGGGGGAGATCCGGGAGGCGTTCGGGGACCAGGTCCGGGCCGTGCTCCCGCTGTACGACGACGAGCTCCAGGGCGTCGAGGACCTCAAGATGGCCGCCGGCGATCTCTTCGCTTAGCCGCCCACCACGATCCGGCCTCCCTCGATGGTCCAGAATCGCCCTGGCCGGGAGGGAAGCGATGACCGCCGAACGTGAAGGTCCAGCCATCCCGACGGAGGAGTGCGACATCGTGATGAAGGGAGGCATCACCTCCGGCGTGGTGTATCCGTCCGCGGTGCTCCGCCTCTCCGGCCGGTACCGCTTCCGGAACGTCGGGGGTGCCTCGGTAGGGGCCATCGCCGCCGCGGTCACGGCCGCCGCCGAGTTCGGCCGCCTCCGGGGTGAGGGCACTGGGCTCGGTGAGCTGGAGGCCCTGAACCGGGAGATGGCCGAGGAGGGGTTCGTCCTCTCCCTCTTCAAGCCCCGTCCGGCGGCGCGGGGGCTGTACTCCGTCTATCTCTCCGCCATCGGAAGGCGGGGGGTTCCGCTCACTGCGATGGCGGTGGTCCGCCAGGCCCTGTGGGTGCTTCCCGTGCTCCTGCTCTGGTGGGCCACGTTGGTGGTTGCCGCGGCGTCGCTCGGCAGTCGGTGGTGGCTCGTCCCGGCCCTGATCGCCGGGTGGGTGGCCGTGATCTCGGTGGCCTTCTGGGCGGTGAGCCGGCGGATCGGTTGGGGAGGGCCGGTGGGGAGCGTCCTGCTGGTCCTGGCGTGGCCTCTCCTGCTGGCCCCGGCTTCGCTGGGCGCTTCAGGATGGCGCGACCTCTCCGCGAACGGGTTCGGTCTGGTGAGCGGCTCCGCTCCCTCTGGGGACGCCCTGTGCGATTGGCTCCACCGGCACATCCAGGCCGCCGCCGGGCTCCCCAACGACCGGCCGCTCACGTTCGGCATGCTCCGGAACGAGCCGGCCTCGGACGGGAAGCCGGCCGGCATCAACCTTCAGATGATGACCACGAACCTGTCCACGTCGCGGCCGATGCGCGTACCCACCGACCTGGCCGGCTACGGGTTCGCCCGAGAGGATCTGGACGGGGTCGTTCCGGATCCGGTGATCCGGTGGCTGGAAGCGCACGGAACGGCGCGGGATGGTCAGACCCAGCTTCCGGTTCCGGACGACCTTCCGGTCTTGCTTGGATTCAGGCTCAGCCTCTCCTTCCCCCTGCTCTTCACGGCGGTCCGACTGCGGGCGCCGGTCCTGGAGGCAGGGACGTCGACACCGGTCATCCACTGGTTCTCCGACGGCGGCATCGCCAGCAACTTCCCGGTTCACTTCTTCGACGCCTGGGTGCCGAGTCGACCCACGTTCGCCCTCTCCTTCGCCCCCTTCCCGGTCGGACCGGAGGGACGCCTCCTGCCCGACGAGAGCGACGTGGGGCTGCCACCGAAGCCCGATGACCCCGTGCTGCCCCGGTGGGTCCGGGTGGACGGCATGGGCGGGTTCGTGGCTCAGATCCTGGAGGTCATGCAGAACTGGCGAGACACCCTCCAGTCGGAGATCCCGGGCTTCCGGGACCGCGTCTACGAGGCCAGGCTGGACAAGTGGGCCGGTGAGGGCGGCCTCAACCTGGGCATGGACGTGGAGACCGTCCGAAGGCTCCAAGCTCGCGGTGACCGTGTGGGCGCGGCCATCGTCGGTGGGTTCGACTGGGACCAGCACTTCTTCACTCGCTTCGTGGTGACCATGCAGCAGCTCGAGCTGGGGCTGCTCGGGGCCGAGGCTCCCAGGGAACCCGGCGGGGTCCAGGCCGCCTTCTCGCTCCGTCGGGACCGGTTCTCGGCCGGCGACCTCGGCGCGCGCGAGCTGTTCGGTCGCGACGCCACCTGGATCCGGGCCGCCGGGGACGCCACCCGGGACCTGGTCGCCGCAGCGAACCGCTGGGCGGACTTCGGCCGGTTCGTGGGCGATGCTCCCCGGCCCCGTCCGGTGATGCGAATCATCCCGGACGTGTGACCGGGCCGGCTATCCCGGGGCCAGGACCAGCGCGGCGAACCGGCGGAACAGCTGGCGGGATCGTTCGTGAGTGGCCGGGAGGCGCTCCGCGATCTCGGCCCGGATGTCGTCGGCGGTCCGCCCGTAGGTGCGCTCGATGTCCGGGACCGCCTCCAGCCACCCTTCGAGCTCCTGGGTGGTGACCTCGGGGTGGAACTGGAGGCCCCAGGCTCGGCGGCCGGCCCGGTAGGCCTGGTTCGGTACGGCGTCACCGGTGGCCAGGAGCGCCGCGCCCGCGGGGACCTCGAAGGTGTCGACGTGCCACTGGAACATCCGGTCGCCGTCCCGGAGGCATGACAGGAGGGGATCGGCCCGGCCGGCCTCGGTCGGCCGGATCGGGACGAAGCCGAGCTCTGGTTGCGGCGATCGGGTGACCGGGGCGCCGAGCGCCCGGGCCAGGAGCTGGCCGCCCAGGCAGATCCCCAGGACCGGCACGTCGCGGCGGACCGCTTCGGCCAGGTAGTCGCGCTCCTCGGCCAGGTAGGGGTAGGTCTCCACGTCGTCGGCGTTCATGTCGCCGCCGAGGGACACCACGGCGTCGGCGTCCTGGAGTGGCGGGAGGTCCTCGCCCTTCCACAGCCGGACGTGCTCGACCGGAATCCCTTCGGCCGCGAAGACTTCCTCGGCCAGCGCGAGGTCGGCGATGTCCTCGTTCTCGATCGCCAGGGCCGGCTTCACCGCGAAGCGGCCTGCTCGACCAGCGCGTCGAACAGGCCCTGGTGCGCGGGGTCCTCCTCGGCCCGTCGCTCGGGATGCCACTGCACGGCCACCACCCAGGAGCCCTCCGGGTGCTCCATGGCCTCGACGATGCCGTCCGGGGCGCGACCCGACACCACCAGGCCCTCGCCGACCGTGTCCACGGCCTGGTGGTGAGAGGAGGAGACCGTCACGGTGTCGGCGCCCATGGCCTTGGCGGTCCACGTCCCCGGCTCCAGCCGGACCTCGTGCAGCTCCGGCCGGACGCCGGGGA
>CALAEC010000189.1 GCA_937890785.1 uncultured Actinomycetes bacterium | reverse complement strand
AGTCCGCGGACCTGAAGATCCGCAAGGCGCGCCGGAGATCGGGAGGCAGGTCGAGGCGCGGGCCGAACGTCCCCCGCGCGAGGGCCTCGGCGAGCCCCCCGGTCGAGGCGGGGTCCATGGCCGCGATCTCGCCGGCCCGGTCCGTCGTCGGCGGCGGAGCGGGCTGGAGCGGTGCCGCCAGGGGGCCGCCGATCGACTCCCCCTTGTCCTTGCCCTTGAGGATCAGCACGGCGGAGCTGACCTTGCGCTGCCGCCCGCCCGATGGACGGTTGACCACCTTCAGGCCGCCCTTCCTCCCCCGGACCACCATTGTGCTCGATCCGCCGCCGTCGAGGTTCATGGCGAACGAGGCGTTCAGGCCTTGCATGACCCTGGCCAGCCGCACGAGCGTGACGCCCTTCGAATCCTTCCGCCGACCGTCAACGACCACCATGAGGATCCGCCCGGTCGGGGTCACGCCGATCGCCGTCCGGGGATGCCTCTTGCAGATCGAGGTCGTGCACGGCCTCGGCACGGCGATGACCCCATTCTCCAATAGCAGCGGGATCCCACCGACGGTGTCGAGCACGCCCGGGAACCCGATCGACCAAGTGAGCGTGACAGTCTCGCCGAGCGACAACGAGTTCAGCAGGATGGCAGCGTCGCTCCCGGGATGGCCGGAGAGCACCACCTGTCCCGGTGCGGGCGGCCCGAACCCGACGGTGGCACACCCCACCTCAGCTACGTGGAAGTCGACCTCGACCCCGGCCAGGCCGGGCGCCCATCGCTGCCCGCTCACTGCCTGGAGCCGAGCCGAGCAGGCGTTCGCCGGAGGGACGTCGAGCGCCCCCACTGCCGGCGTGAACCCTGCCACGTCGGTGAACCCGGGCTGACGGAAGTTCCACCGGTCGACGGGCCAGATATCGGTCTCCCTGGCGGTGACGGTCTCGAACGGCCGGCTGAAGTGCGTCGTCTTCTCGTCTTGGGTCATGGCGAACGTCGGAGCCACCGCGAACGAGACCTGCTTGAGATCGCCGTCCTCGGCGAAGGTGTGCGATGGACGTCCCGAGGGCGTCCCGAAGTCGCCGTTGATCGCCGCCACGGCCTGATGTCGCTTGGCCATGTTCCTGGTCCTCTCGTGCCCCGGGAGCAGGTCCTTCGCCA
>CALAEC010000188.1 GCA_937890785.1 uncultured Actinomycetes bacterium | reverse complement strand
GCATCCTGCCTCCTCTCCCAGTTGCCGGTCTGTCCGACTTGATCCGGCTGCGAGGCTAGCAGTGAGGGGCCCGGAAGGGACCCTGCCGACGTCGTATTCGGCTACGACAGCCGCATGAGATCGCCGGACCACGATCACGGCCTCCTTGCCCACGCGGGGTGGTGGTCGAGGAGGGGCACGATCAGGTGATCCGCGGGGTCGAGCCCCTCCGCAGCAAGGTCCGCCTCCAGCATGATCTGGACGAGCCGTGGAAATCGGGTCCGGGCCTCCCAGCCGAGGGCCCGCCGGGCCCGGGCGGGGTCCCCGCACAGGTGTTCCACGTCCCGGGGGCGCACGTACCGGGGGTCGAGGGCCACGAATTCGGTCCAGTCCAGCCCCACCAGCCCGAACGCGATCTCGCACAGCTCTCGCACGCTGTGGGCCTCACCGGTGGACAGCACGTAGTCGGCCGGTTCTTCCTGCTGCGTCATCTCCCACATGGCCTCGACGTACTCCGGTGCGTACCCCCAGTCCCGCCGGGCGTCGAGGTTGCCGAGATAGACCCTGTCCTCCTTGCCCAGACAGATTCTGGCCACAGCACGGGTCACCTTCCTGGTGACGAACGTGCCGCCGCGCCGTGGCGATTCGTGGTTGAAGAGGATCCCCCGAACGATGAACAGCCCGTAGGCGGCTCGGTAGAGCCCCGCGAGCTGGTGCGCGAAGACTTTCGCCGCCGCGTAGGGGGACACCGGCTCGAGCGGGGTGTCCTCGTTCTGGGGAGCGGGGACGTTGCCGTACATCTCTGAGGAGGACGCCTGATAGATCCGGGGCCGCACCTGGGCCTCCCGGACGCTCTCGAGGAGCCTGAGCGTCCCCAGCCCCGTGACGTTGGCCGTGTACTCGGGCATGTCGAAGGAAACGCCGACGTGGGACTGAGCCCCAAGGTTGTAGAGCTCATCGGGTCGCACCTCAGCCAGGAGCCGAGCGAGCATCGAGCCGTCGGTGAGGTCTCCGTAGTGAAGATGGAGTCGGCGGCCGGGATCGTGCGGGTCCTGGTACACGTGGTCGATCCTCTCCGTGTTGAAGCTCGAGGTTCGCCGGATCAGGCCGTGTACTTCGTAGCCGTTGGAGAGCAGGAGCTCGGCCAGATAGGAGCCGTCCTGTCCCGTGATGCCGGTGATGAACGCGACCCTCGTCAACGCCACCCCCGTGCTAAGGTTCCGCCTTCGGGGACGATCCACCACGCATGGGCGGACCGACGACCTTCTTCACGGTGAGCGACGCTGCCTTCTTCCCGGCGACGGTCGCGCTCATCAACTCGGTTCGCCTGATGGGCTCCACGGATGAGGTCTGTGTGGCCGACGCCGGTCTTCGCTCGGATCAGATCGAGCGTCTCCGAACTCACGCCAGGGTTGTACAGGTCGGATCGGCGGTTCCTAGGAATCCACAGCTCCTGAAGCCGTTCGCCAGTCGCCTGCAGCCGGCCGGTACCGTGATCGTCATCGACAGCGACATGATCCTCACCGGACCTGTCGACGACGTCGTGGCCATGACGGAGCAGGGACGGATCTGCGCCTATGCCGATCCCGAGCGGGACCGTTGGTTCCTCGAGTGGGAGCGCCTCTTCGACCTTCCGGGGCCTCCCCGACGACAGCCGTATGTCTCCACCAACTTCGTGGCGTTCTCCACGTCTTCCTGGCCCCACCTGCTGGAGGCATGGTGGGAAGCCTGCGGGCGGGTGCCCCCGGAACGAACCCTCCTGGGGGGAGCGGCCAACGAGGACCCGCTGGCCCAGTCGGATCAGGATGCGCTGAACGCCGTGCTGATGAGCCGGGTGCCCCCTGAGGCCCTGACGATCCTGCCTCCGGACGAGCGACCCGTACCGCTCCGGGGGCGTGCCCGTGTTCGCGACCCACGCCGATTGAGGGTGGCCGTCGGCGATCGACCCGTCAGGCTCCTGCACCGGGGAGGGCGATGGAAGCCCTGGGAAGCTCGGAGCTGGTGGCACGCGCGGCTCGACGCGTACACGAGACTGTTTCCCCGTGTGACCACCGGCCCCGACGTGGCCCTGAGGCTGTCCCCACGCGAACTGCCGATGTGGATGCGCTCGGGATCCGCGGGAAGGATGGCCATGGGTGGGCTCGACGTCCTGAACACGTTCACGTGGACGGGCGTACGTGCCATTCGCGCTGCCGCGAGCAGAGTGAGGGCAGCCAGAGCCCGGTGACCCCAGCCCGAAAGCCCGGGACTCAGGAATCCAGTCGACGGACATTCGCTCTCATCCTTGCGACGAGGTCCGGCGAGATCTCGCCGACCGATGCCACCTGGCAGAGCACCATGGCCCGGGCGAGGGACGCCCGCAGCTCCTCCAGCACCTGACGGACGCCCTCGCCCCCGAGCGCGGCGAGGCCCCAGACGATCGGGCGTCCGATCAAGACCGCCCGGGCGCCGAATGCCAGCGCCTTGAGGATGTCGGTCCCCTCGCGGATGCCCCCGTCGACGTAGACCTCCGCCCGGTTTCCCACGGCGCCGACCACCTCCGGGAGCGCCACCGCGGTGGACACGGCCGAATCGAGCTGGCGGCCGCCGTGGTTGGAGACGACCACGGCTTTGGCCCCGGCCTCGATGCATGCGTGCGCGTCGTCGGCCCGAAGGACGCCCTTGACCACCACCGGCAGACCCGACAGCTCGCCCAGCCAGGCGATGTCCTCAAGCTTGACGCTGGGATCCTGGAGCCCCCCGTCGTCGCGTCCCGCGAGGCGCGACGGCGAGCCGACGGCCCGGTGGTGAGCCGCGACCACCGCCGGTGGGATCTGGAACGCGTTCCGCTCGTCGCGCCGCCGCCGGCCCAGGATGGGGGTATCAGCGGTGAGCACGAGCGCCCGGTACCCGGCCTCCCGGGCGCGGGCGACGGCCTCGGCGGTCCACCCCCGATCCTTCAGGAGGTAGACCTGGAACCAGAGGGGCGCTCCCTGAGACTCCGCGGCGATCTCCTCGAGAGGCATCGTGGTGCGGCTCGAGACCACCATGAGCCCCCCGGCCGCCGCCGTGCCTTTGGCCGTGCCGACCTCACCGTCGGGGTGGGCCAGCGACTGATACGCGATGGGGGCCACCAGGATCGGGGCCGCGATCTCGGCCCCCAGCACCGTGGCGCTCGTGCCGGCAGTCTCGATACCCCGCAGCACGTGAGGCCGGAGGTCCAGGGTTCCCCAGGCCGTGACGTTCCGGTGGAGGGTCACCTCTCGCTCCGCTCCCCCCGCGAAGTAGTCGAAGATCGCCCGGCCGAGGGTCCGCTCCGCCTGTCGCTCGAATTCCCGCACGTCGACGCTCACCGCTGGCCTCCGACGAAGGGTCGGACGCTGACGTCGGTCACCTCAGCCGTCCGGGACAGGTCGAGCGCGGCCAGGACAACGGAGGCGACGTCCTCCGGCTGAAGGAGCAGCTCCGGCCGGTAGGCGAGCCCCTCGTGCCGGTGGACGGACTCCTGGAGCGGGGACGCCGTTCGGCCGGGATACACGCTGAGCACTCGGATGCCGGAGGCGTTCACCTCCTGGCGAAGCGTGTCGGCGATCGCCTTGAGGGCATGCTTGGTGGCCGAGTACTGGCCGACCACGGCCCGGGACCGCAGACCCGCACTCGAGTTGACGAACACGACGTCGGCCCGGGATGCTCGGAGGAGGGGAAGCAGCGCTTGGGTCAGGAGATAGACCGCTCGAACATTCGATCGGTACTGCCAGTCGAGCTCATCCACGGACGCCGACTCGATCGCTCCCATCGAGTGGACGCCGGCGGCGTGGACCAGGACATCGAGGCCAGCGAGCTGCGAACCGGCCGAGGTCGCCAGCCCCCGAACCTGGTCATCGTCGGTGAGATCACACACCAGGCTTTCGACCGAGCCGGGCACGTCGCGGGCGTCCCGTTCCAGCTCCCCGAGCGTCTCCAGCTTTCGACCGACCGCCCACACCCGTGCCCCACGTCCGGCCAGCGCAAGGGCGACGGCCCGCCCGATGCCGCTGCTGGCACCCGTCACCAGTGCCCTCGTGCCGGTCACCGGGACGCCACTTCCTCCAACAGACCGTGCTCGAGCAGGGCGTCGGCGGCCTCCCTGATCGCCCTGAACGGCAGACCGGACCGGTCGGCTACCTCCAGAAGATCGTGCAGGCCGTCCGACTGATTCAGAACCCACAGCATCGCCAGCTGCGACGTGGCCGCATCGGTACCGCCGACCGAGGGATAGAGGCCACGTCGACCAAGGTTCGGCTCCCCCATCGGGCTCAGGTTGCGATAGACCCGGTTCCCCTCGAGAACGTCGATCACGCTCAGGTAGACGGCCAACGAATCACCCAGGGCCTCCGCCCGGACGAACGACAGATCGTCGGCCGACGTGTGGTACTCGGGATAACGGCCGTGGGGGGTCCTGGTCAACGAGCCGACGGGGAGGTTGAAGCCCGGCGAGCAGTACTGGCGCTCGTCGTACCCATAGGGCGAGAACTCCAGGATGCGATGCCCCTCGTCCAGGTGCCCGAGGACGTGGGCAGCCGCTCGATCGATGTCGGCATCCCCTCGACGGCTCCGCTTATAAGTCATGGGCCCCGGGTCGCCGACGCAGGCAACCGTCAGCCCGTGGCTGATCCGGCCGAGAACGGCCTCGTTGCGGGCCAACCAGGTCAGCGATCCGATGGTGCCCGGGAGGAACAGGAAACGGTACGAGAATCTGGGGACCGTCGAGCGGAGCCGGGACGCGAGCTCGGTGGCGAGCGCGATCCCCGAGAGATTGTCGTTCGCCAGCGAGGGATGACACACGTGGCACGAGATCAGCACCTCCTCGGCCGTCTCGCCGGGGAGCAGGAGCTCCCCGTAGCTCAGGTGACCGGGCTCGAGCGTGCTGTCGACACAGACCTCGTACTCCCCGTCGGGCAAAGACCGCAGCACGCGGTCGCTCAGGCAGAACCCCCAATCCTCGCGGTAGTACGTGGTGCGGTAGGGGATCCAGTCCGGGTGCTCGGGGAGCGTGTGGAGGTGCGGTCGCAGCTCTCCCAGCGTCATCCGGGCCCGGACCGGCCTGCTGTAGCTCATCACGTGGAGGTTCGAGGATCGGAAGTCCACCAACCGACGACCGGTCCCATCCATGATGTAGGCGTCCCGGATATTCCACTCGTTGGGGACCGTCCAGTCGAATGCCGTCGAGCCGGTGACGACCTCGTGGATCTCGATCGGCACACGCTCCTCGATCATGCGCAGGGTCCTACGAAGGCCCTCCCCTGAGATGCTCCGACAGATCGGGAAGAGCTCGGTCATGAACGCGTGCATGTCCCGGCCGGCCCTGCGAACGTCGAGGTCCTCGGTGGTCGAAGAGATCACCGCAACCCCGCCTTCACGTCGGGAAACGAGCGGTCCCGATCCGACATGACCGAGATGGTGCCGGGCCAACGGATCGCGAAAGCGGGATCGTCCCACCTGACTCCCCGCGCGTGCTCGTCCGAGTAGTACTCGGACATCTGGTAGAAGACCTCGGTGTCATCCTCGAGCGTGAGGAATCCGTGGCCACAGCCCTCGGGGACGTAGACCATTTCCCGGTTGTCCGATGTGAGAAGCACCCCCTCGTGGCGACCATACGTGGGCAACCCCTCGCGGAGATCGAGGACCACGTCATGGACGCTGCCACGAGTGACCCGTACGAGCTTCGCTTCCTGGAAGGGGGGATCCTGGTAGTGCATCCCCCGCAGCGTCCCCGCCCGCTTGTTCCAGGAGATGCTGCACTGCACCAGCGTCGGGTTGAGGCCGTGTCGAGCGAACTCCTCTCGGTCCCACGATCGGGCGAAGAATCCACGCTCGTCCCCGTGTTGCTCAGGGATGATCCGGAACGCCCCGGGGATCTCGAGCTCCGAGTAGATCACCGGCCCACCCTCATCGAAGCACCAGCTTGCGGCACTGAAACCCCTCCGCATAGCCCGTCCGCGCACGTCCCTCGACACCGCGGAGACGAAGCATCGCCATGAACGTCTCCTCGGTGAACCAGTCCTTCCCCTCCTGGCTCCGGAACGAGTCGACGAGATACTTCACCTTCCGATCACAGAGCGATCGATCCAGCTCGACGAAGAGGTTCGGATGTCCCAGATCTCCCTCGTACTTCGGAATCTCGTACTCGAGGATCATGTGGTCTCGGAACGTCTGCCAGGTGAGGTCGGCGATCAGGCGATGATCCTGATGCAGATCCTCCCGGCGGTGGGTGAAGATGATGTCCGGCCGGAGCCGTCCGCCCAGAGCATCGAAGAACTCCTTGATCGGGGCCCCAACGAACGGGAAGAACCGTTCCCGGAAGTCCAGGATCTCGACCGTCTTGGACGCGGCGCGCTCGAGGAACGCGTCGGCGCTCCGGAGCGCTTCCTTCGACCGTTCCGCCCCCGAGCTGAAGACCACCCAGTGGATCCGAACGTCCCGGTTGTTCTCCAGGAGCCACAGCAGGGTGCCGCCACACCCCAACTCGATGTCGTCGCTGTGGGCGCCAAGGCAGAGCACCGAGGAACCAGGCCGGCTCACCACGTCGGCTGGGATCGCTCGCATGTCAGGCCCGGTCGGTCCGTTCGGACGCTGCCGTCCGCGCTTCGGCGGAGAGACCCATGGACGTCCCGCCCCCGTTCCCACCGTTTCGGCGCCACACCTCCCACGGCGCATCGCCCCGCACGTACCTGCTGTCCAGGGTCTCCTTGTCCTTGAACGTGTCCATAGCGGTCCAGAACCCCGTGTATCGGTACGCGAGGAGCTGGCCGCGCCCGATCAGGCGAGCGAACGGCTCGGTCACGAGGTCCTCCCCCTCCTTGATCCAGTCGAAGATCGCTCGCCGGAACACGTAGTAGCCGGCGTTGATCCATACGTCCGACTCCGACACGGGAGCGATCCCTGTCACGAGGCCCTCGTCCACCGCCGAGACCACGTGGAAGGTGTTGGTCGGACGCACGCAGAGGAACGTGGCGATCCTGGCCGTGGGGACCACGTCCTCGATGTACCGATCAAGATCGAGGTCGGTGAGCCCGTCCGCGTAGTTCGCCAGGAACATCTCCTCGCCGTCCAGGTAGGGCTCCACCGCGGCCAGCCGCTGACCGATGCTGGCGGAGATCCCCGTGTCGACGAACGTGATCCTCCAGTCGTCGATGTCGCTATTGAGCAGCTCGATCTTGCTGCCCTCGGACAGGACGAAGTCATTCGAGACGGTCTCGTCGTAGTGGCGGAAGTAGTTCTTGATGACGTCCGCCTTGTAGCCCAGGCAGAGGATGAAATCGCGGTGCCCGAAGTGAGCGTAATACTTCATCACGTGCCAGAGGATCGGCCGGTAGCCGATATTGACCATGGGTTTCGGGGTCAGCTCCGAGTAGTCGCGTAGACGCATCCCCTGCCCGCCGCAGAACAGGACGACCTTCATCGGAGCACCTCGGCCTGGGGGATCGGAACGACGAATCGGCCACCCCAGGAGCGAATGTAGTCGAGGTGGGCCGTGACCTCCTCACGAAGGTTCCACGGGAGGATCAGGACGACGTCCGGCTTCGTCTCCGCGATGCGATCGGGGTGGGCGATCGGGACGTGGCTCCCCGGGAGGAACCGACCCTGCTTGAAGGGGTTCCGATCGACCGTGTAGTCGAGGAAGTCGGTCCGGATCCCGCAGTAATTCAGGAGCGTGTTTCCCTTGCCGGGCGCGCCGTACCCGACGATGGAAAGCTCGCTCATCTTGAGGTCGATCAGGAGGTCGAGGAGCCGATGCTTCGTCTCGATCACTCGCGGTGAGAAGGCCCCGTAGTAGGCGAGGTCTCGGAGGCCGAGCACTTCCTCATCGGCACGCATCCGATCGACGCTCACCCCGACCGGGTGGCTCGAGTCACCGGCGTGGCAGGCGTAGACCCGAAGGGACCCGCCGTGGCTGGCCAGGGCTTCGACGTCGAAGATCGTCAACCCGTGCTCGGCGAGGATCCTCTCAACCGCCAGGAACGAGAAGTAGGAGAAATGCTCGTGGTAGATCGTGTCGAACTGGTTCCCCTCGACGAGCCGCACCAAGTGGGGGAACTCGAGAGATACCACGCCATGGGGCGCGAGCAAGGTCCGCAGCCCCTCGACGAAGCCGTTCAGGTCCGGGACCTGTGCCAGCACGTTGTTCCCCACGATGAGATCGGCCCGCATCCCCTCGTCGACGAGTTGCTGGCTGGTCTCACGACCGAAGAACATCACCCGCGTGGGAACCCCTCGCTCGATCGCGGCCTCGGCGACGTTGCCGGCCGGCTCGATCCCGAGCACGGGGATCCCTCTCCCCACGAGGTACTGGAGGAGGTATCCGTCATTGCTTCCCACCTCGACGACGAGGCTCCCGGCGTCCAAAGCGAAGCGCTTCGTCACTGATTCGACGAAGCGACGCGCGTGGCGGAGCCAGCTCTCCGAGTACGAGGAGAAGTAGGCGTACTCGCCGAAGATGGCCTCGGGGCTCACGTACTCACGGAGTTGGACCAGGAGACACTCGTCGCAGACCTGGACGAGCAGCGGGTAGAAGGGTTCCATCCGGTCGAGCTCATCGGCGGCCAGGTACGTCTCGCAGAGCGGGGACATGCCGAGATCCACGAACGTGAGCCGGAGAGTGGTCCCACAGAAGCGGCATCCCGGTCCGGATCGCTCATCCGTCCGATCCTCGGCCGCGACGGTGACCGGGGAGACCTCGCTCATCGATCACTCGCTGCGATGGGGAGATCGACGGGACGAAGGACTGCATCGATCGAACCTTCCGACAACCGCTCTCTGATCCGTTCGAGGCGAACAAAACGAGGCCCGAGGAATTCCTCGCGCGTGATGCCGGCGTCCCGGTACATCGCCACCAGCTCGGCCACACCCTCTCGAACGGTCCACCTGGGGGTGAAGGACGGGAGCGCCCGGCGGATCTTGTCGAACCCGACCCGGTAGTCCCTGATGTCCGGGCCGCCGCCGGGGGCGAACGTGACGCTGCTGCCGGGGACGGCTTCCATGACGATCTCGGCGAGATCCCGGATCCGATAGTTCTCCTCGTCTGCTCCGACGTTGAACGCCTGGTTGTGCACCGCCTCGCGTGGCGCCTCGAGTGCCGCCACGAAGGCGCGGGCGATGTCTTCAACGTGCACCAGTGGACGCCAGGGAGAACCGTCGCTGTGGATGAGGACCTCACCGGTCGTGCAGGCGTATCCGGCCAGGTTGTTGAGGACCACGTCCGCTCGCAGCCGCGGTGACACGCCGTACGCTGTCGCGTTCCGGAGAAACACCGGACTGAACGTGTCGTCGGCAAGCCGGGCAACGTCCCGCTCCACCAGGACCTTGGACATCCCGTACGGGGTAACCGGATTGAATGCCGCCTCCTCGGTCAGAAGCTCGTCCGTGTTGGAGGCTCCGTAGAGGCTGCACGAGGACGAGAACAGGAACCTCTGGATGCCTGCCTCTTTGGCGAGCTCGGCGAGCCGAACCGATGCTTCGTGGTTGATCGCGTACGTGCACGAGGGATCGAGGTTGCCGACCGGATCGTTGCAGATGGCCGCGAGGTGGACGATGGCGTCGAGCCCCTTCAGGGCGGGGAGCTGGACGTCGCGAACATCCATGGGCATCGAGGGGATCTCAACGTTGCCGCCGAAGCCACACCCACCGAACAGGAAGCTGTCGAGCCCGACGACCTCGTGCCCTGCCGCCGCGAGTACGGGCGACATCACCGTTCCGATGTAGCCGTCATGCCCGGTCAGCAGGACCCTCACGCTCCGCTCCTCACGATGCTCGGGATGCCTCGTGCCGCGACCGATCCCTCCAGATCCGCGCGAGATCCAGACCGAGGTAGTTGTTGGGACCCGGGATGATGAGCTTCGCCAGGTTGTCGGGCTCGAGGATCTTGCGGAGCACCGTGGCGATACACCGGGCCCTGGATTCCGCCGTCGGCGCCCTGGCGGCGGCCCGGAGGTACCCACGAGCGACCTGTGCTTGAGGGAAGTGGCGACGCCTGGCCCAGTTGGGATCGTTCTTGCCGGCGACCGCGTCGGACCGAGGATCGGAGACATAGAAATACGGGAAGCGGCACGAATAGAGCTCTTGATCGATCCTGGTGAACGGTCCGAGGAGGGCCAGCTCGGCCAGCATGACCTGGCATGAGCCCGTGTACAGGCCGAGGAGAGAGCTTCGGCCGAGTGCCGCGGACCGGATCACACCGTAGACCTCGTGAAACCACACCTTCCTGAGCACGACGTCGGCGAACCGCTCGGCGGGATTCCCAGAATGGAGCCTCGTGGCGCGTTCGACCGGAACATGCCGGAGGCCTCGACGGGCCGCGTATTCACGGAAACGACGTCCGAAGTCAGCCGGTGTCCCGTCCTCGTCGATGAGCGTGACCCGGCTTGTGGCCACAACAGCAGTCGGATCGCGGTCCAGAGCGGCCACGCACTGCGACAGATAGGTGGGCGCCATGATGTCGTCGTGCGGCATCCACTTGAAGTAGGGGGTCGAGCTCTCTCGAAAGAGAAGGTTGTAGTTGCGGGCAGCGCCGAGATTGGCCCGGTTCCTCCGATAGCGGAACCGAGGATCCCGGTGGACGTATGAGCGGGCAATCTCCTCCGTGCGGTCGGTCGAGGCGTTGTCGGAGATGATCACCTCGAACTCCTCGAACGTCTGAGACTGGATGGAGTCAAGTGCCCCGCGGAGATGGCGCTCAGCATTGAACACCGGCACGCCGATCGTCAGCAGCGGGCGTCCCGGAGTCATCCGCCGCCTCGACCGTCCTGCGTCGGGCGACCCGGCCCGCCGCGGGGCACATGGACCTCCTCGACGCCCGCGCGCCGCTCTCGACCTGGACTCCTGACCACGGCTTCCCGGAATGGGCCATCCCCGTCCTCAGGCCAGCTCGAGACCCCGGGGGAGCTTCGGGACCGATCGGGGGTTCCGGCCGACCCGCCCACGATCCCGTGTCTCGTGGCGAGGGCCGCCGCCTGGAGGCGAGAGTGGACCTGGAGCTTGGTCAGGATGTTCTGGATGTGCGTTCGAACCGTGTTCCGGCTGAGGAACAGACTCTCGGCGATGTCCTTCCCGCTCATCCCCTCGGCGAGAAGGCCGAGGACCTCGCGCTCCCGAGGCGTCAGCTGCTTCAGCACCGAGGGCCACTCTCGATCCTTACTCCGAGGGGCCGACTCCGCCACGATGGCGGAAGCGATCTCCATGGGGATGACCGCCTGGCTGTGAGACGAGGCGATGAGTGCCCCCACCACATCTGGCATCGTGGCGTGCTTCATGAGACAGCCGTTGAAGCCCGACCGGAGCGCCTCCCGAACGACATCAGGGTGATCGACGCCCGTCATGGCGATGATCCGGGTGTTGGGAAGTTCTCCCAGGATGATCCCTCCCGCGGCGAGACCATCCATGTCGGGAAGGACGATGTCCATGACGACGCTGTCCGGGCGAGTGGCCCGAGCCATGGCCACCGCCTCTCGTCCGCTCGAGGCGATCCCCACAACGTCGAAGCCGTGCTCGCGGAGGATCGCCTGCATCCCCTCAGCGAACAGGAGATGATCGTCGACGATGAGAACCTTGATCGTCCGGCCCCTTCCGTTCGTACGCCGTGCCCTGCGAGTGAATGAGGCTACGGAAAGAGGACCGGACGTTCATCCTCGTCCTGACGCACTTGACTACGCGGATCGACGCATCCTCCGCCTGCGGCGACCGTCGTAGAGTGCCTACGTCCGGGTACTACGCCGGGCCAGTCCCAGTCGCGTGGCCACGGCGACCGCTTCGAGCCGGGAGTGAACGCCGAGCTTCGCCATGATGTTCTGCACGTGGGTTCGTACGGTGTTCGGGCTGAGGTAGAGCTTGGCCGCGATCTCGGGACCGGTCGCACCGGTGGCAAGGAGGGCGAGGACCTCTCGTTCCCGTTGTGTCAACTGCTTCTCGGCGCCCCGCCGAGCGGATCTTTCCTTGCCCTTCCGTTCTCCACCGAGCAGGGCTTGGGCAAGCTCGTGCGGCACGACGGCCTGGGACCGCTTCGCTGCGACGATCGCACTCACCAGATCCGTCACCGCCGCGTGCTTCAGCAAGAACCCATGCAGCCCCGCCCTGAGCGCATCTTCGGCGGCCCGGGGATCCTCGAGAGCCGTCAGGGCGAGGATCTTGAGATCCTCGTGCTGCTCCTGGAGCCGCTGGGCCACAACGAATCCATCCATGTCGGGGAGGCTCAGATCGAGGAGAACCATGTTCGGCCGGTGCTTCCGAGCGGCGGCGATCGCTTCGGACCCGGTCCCGGCGATCGCCACGGTCGTGATGCCGTGGCCCTGTAGGGCCGACCGCAGTCCCTCCGCGAACAGGCTGTGATCGTCGACGATGAGGACCCGGATGTTCGCCGTTAGGGAGTGCTCGTCGTACTCCTCCCCCGGCGGCATTCAGCTGTCCCCCATCGTGGGGACAGCCTAGGTGGGGAGAACGGCGACCGGCATCGTCAGCACGACGTAGACGCCTGGTGCAATCGGAGGAAAGGCCCGGAGGGAGTCGGAGGAGAAAGGGAAGAAATCGGTGCGATACGGACGCCTCTATCGCTCGAGGCGACCTCGTTGTGCCAACACAACGGCCTCGATCCGGGACCTCACCCGAAGCTTCGCGAGGATGTTCCGGATGTGCGCCCGCACCGTGTTGGGGCTGAGATCGAGCCGCGCCGCGATCTCTCGGGTGCTGAGCCCATCTGCCAGGTACTGGAGGATGTCGCGCTGTCTCCAGGTTAACGAGTTCCGCGCGTCCGCCCAGCGAGGGTACGCCCCAACCGGACCATCCGGGGCGACGAGTCGCTGCACGGCCCCCATGGGCAGGACGATGTGGGAGTGAAGGGCGGCCTCGATCGCCGAGACGAGCTCGCCGACCGTGGCGCGCCTGTTGACCAGGCCTCGGAACCCGCCCCGAACGGCCTCGATGAGCATGCTGGGATCCGCGAAAGAGGAGAGACCGATCAGCCTGGCTGCGGGCAGCTCCACCTCGAGGTGCCTCCCCACCGTGAGGCCGCTGACCTCAGAGAGCTCGAGGTCGATGAGGACGACGTCCGGAGCGTGCGCTCGGGCCGTGGCAACAGCCCGTTGGGCCCGGCTCTCGACGGCCACGACGTCCAGACCACGCTCGACGAGCACCTCCGCCAGTCCCTCGGCGAAGAGGCGCTGCCCGTCGATGATGAGGACCCTGGGTCGGCCCGGCGTACCTCCGCCTCCCTCGGAAGGAGGCTCGCCGTCGACCATGCGGACAGGCTCGACGAGGCACCACACCGTGTCATCCTGCTATCGACGCACTTCCCGCTCACGGCGACGCATATTCGAACCGTCGATCGCCCTAGTCGCATTGGTTGGTCATCGAGAAGCACGCGCTCCGCGACGTCACGATGCGGAGGGCATCACCCCGAGGCTCTCGTGAGGGAGTCGGAGCTTGAAGGTCGCACCTCGCCGACCGGGCTCGACGCTGATACCCCCTCCGTGCGCCTCCAACACCCGTCGAGCGATGAACAGTCCGAGGCCCTTCCCTCCTCGCCTGCTCCGACCGGCAGCCCCGCGGACGAACGGATCGAAGATGGCCTCCGTCTCCTTCGGAGAAACTCCAGGCCCGCGATCGGTGACGCTCACCACGTACGACCCAGGCCTCTGTCGGACCCGGATGACCACCTCCGTCCCGGGGGGCGAGTAGCGAAGCGCGTTCCTCACCACGTTGGAGATGGCCTGCCGGAGGGCCCCGGGCTCGGCGAGGATGGGCGCTCGGTCGGGCCCGTCGATCAACAGGCGCCCGTCCGCCTCTTCCACCGTGGCCCCAGACGCGGCGACCTCTCGAATCAGCTGCATCAAGTCGGCCTGCCGGCGATGCAGAGATCCCGACCCGCTGGCCCATCGGAGCAAGCCATCGATCTGCCGAAGGAGGTCCTCGAGCTCACGGTAGGCACGCTTGCCGCGCTCCCCTTGACCCCGACTCCGTTCCAGGTCCAAGAACCCCCTCAGCGCGAGCAGCGGTGACCGGAGCTCGTGTGCGGTCCACGCGATGCCGAGATCGAGGCCTTCATTCCGCTTCCTTGCCAGCTCAACCGTCTCCAGGTGTCGAAGCACCTCGTCCAGGAGGGGTCCCAGCGCATCGATGAACTGCCTCGAGTCCGTGCCGGGCTCGGCGACCAGCAACGCAGCCGTCGACGCTCGAACGATCCCCACCCTCGTCGCCCCCGTAGCCGCCGTGAACCTCCGCTCGAGCGGAGAGAGATCGGCTCCCTTCAGGTCGTCGTGATCGGGGATCGGCCAGAGCTCCCGCAGGAGCGCACGGCGCTTGCCGGCCCCGAGCCCACTGACCGCAACGAGCCGAGCCCTCCGATCACCACCGTTGAAGTGCCAGCCGGCAACGGGAAGATTCAGGTGGTCGTGGCAGAAGCGAACGGCAGCACGAACGGCTGATTCCGGATTGGTCGCGGCGACCAGCTTGCGGCTGAGTTCGGCGATGATGGGGAACGCCTCCGCCCGCATGCCGAAGCCTCTTCGCTCTTCCAAGGTCCTGAGGGCGATCGAGCCCTGACCAGCCAGGACATCCAACAGGAGCCAGATCCGATCGAGAACCTGATTCGGCGCTGTCAGCTCGATCACCCCGCTCGCCCGGCCGCGGGAGACCATCGGGATGATGGCCACCTGGTGCGAGGGGAGGCGCGGAACCGCGAGCCGCAGGCTCCGCTTGGTCCGAAACGCCTCTCTTCGCTTGGCCGATCGCCGACGGCCTCTATGCACGGGACCATCCGCCGCGAGCGTTCGGAGTCGACCGGCGCGATCGGGGACTGCGATCCGGACCTCCAGGAGGTCCTGGCCCGCGGCCAGACGGATCCACCGAACGAGGCCTGAGCCGAGCTGCTCCAAGGTGGGGGTCGAGCCAAGCGCCCGGCAGATCTGCCGGAGGAGCTCCACCTCCGAGGTCCGTCCTTCCTGGTCGGCGGCCGCCCCCCGTCGTTCCACCGGGAGTGCCTCACCTCCTGAACCCAGAAAGGACCACCTTCTTGCACCCGATCGCAAATGAGGGTCCAGCCGGCGGGCGGAGGCTGGGCCCGTGGGGATTCCTATACCCCCCTACGCTGTCATCGTAAACCGATTGACCCCCCGTCGGCCAATCGGGGTACGATAGCCGAGCGCTCGAGGGGTGGAGGGCGTTGTCACCCGCGGCGAGCTCGTGATTGTCCTGCTGA
>CALAEC010000187.1 GCA_937890785.1 uncultured Actinomycetes bacterium | reverse complement strand
CGGGGGACGACGTCGATGGTCAGCGTCGCGTTCACGTCGGAGTGGAGGTGCACGCGGACCTGGTGCGCTCCGACGCTGCGGATCGGCTCGTCGAGGACGATGCGGCGGTGATCGACCTTCTCGCCGAGCTGTTCGCCCATCGCCTCGGCGATCTGGTGCGAGGTCACCTGCCCGAACAGGCGGCCCTCCTCGCCGGCCTGGACGGCGATCCGGACCGGTGCCTTGGCCAGCCGGGCCGCCACGGCTTCGGCTTCGGCCTGCTGACGGCGGAGCCGCTCGTCCTGCCCCGCCCTCAACCGCTCCGCGTGGCGAAGGGCGCCCTTCGTCACCGGGGCGGCCAGCTGCCGGGGGATCAGGTAGTTCCGGGCATAGCCGTCGGCGACCTGGACCAGGTCTCCCGGCTCGCCGAGGCGATCGACCTGCTTCTGCAGGATGACCTTCATCGGCTCGAGTACGGCAGGAGCGCCATCTCCCGGGCGTTCTTCACGGCCGCCGCCACGTCTCGCTGGTGCTGGGAACACGTCCCCGTCACCCGGCGGGCCCGGATCTTCCCCCGGTCGGAGATGAACCGGCGCAGCGTTGCCGTGTCCTTGTAGTCAACGTATCGGACGCGATCCCGGCAGAACACGCAGACCTTCTTCCGCTGTTTCTTCTGCCAGCCCTCGTCCTTCTTCTCTCGCTCCCGCTTCCGCTTCCGCGCCAAGCGCAGATCCCTCCTCCTAACCGGCCTCCACCGGCGCCTCCTCGGCGCCGCCGGCGCTCACGTTCTCGCTCCAGTCCCCGCCACTGCTGGACCGGGACTGCTTCTCCACCTTCGCCGTGGCCCACCGGAGGCTCGGGCCCATCTCGTCGGCCTCGATCTCCACCGCGGACCGGGTCTCGCCCTCCTGGTTCTCCCACGACCGCGACCGCAGCCGCCCGGTGACCACCACGCGGGTCCCGCGGGTCAGCGACTCGGCCGAGTTCTCGGCCAGGGTCCGCCACGCGTTCACCCGGAAGAAGGAAGTCTCGGCGTCCTTCCACCCACCGGCCCCGTCGGGGATGCGCCGGTTCACCGCGACCCGGATCGTGGCCACGGCGGCACCGTTCGGCGTGTACCGCAGCTCGGGGTCGTCAGTGAGGTTCCCCACGATCGTGATCTGGTTATCACTCGCCATGATCGATCACCACCTTGCCTCGCTCGTCCCCCGGCCGGAGGCGAGCCGGCCTCAGGGAGGGGAAGTTCCGCCTCACGCCGCTTCCATACGGACGATCTTGAACCGCACCACCTCGTCGGCGAAGGAGAGGACCCGGTCGAGCTCGGGCAGTGCCGAGGGCTCGGACCGGAACGGCACGACGATGTACTGTCCCTCGGACTTCCGGTCGATCTCGTGGGCGAGCTTCCGACGGCCCCACTGGTCCACCGAGCCGACCTCGCCTTGATGCTCGGACAGGATGCCCTTGATGCGCTCGACCACCCGGCCGACCGTCTCCTCGTCAGCCTCTGGGTCGACGATGACCATGACTTCGTACTTCCTCAAGCCACCTCCTTCGGTCTCACGGCCCCCTGGGGGAGCAGGGGTGGACATCTCATCCTAGCACCGCCGAGTCCGGGCCCCGCAGGCGTGTCGAACCTAGCACCGGGGTGTGACACGAACCTCACTCCCCCGGGTCGAGCACCAGCGAGGCGAACCGCCAGGCGTCCCACAGATCGGCCAGCGTCGAGGCCCACCCGCCGGGGGCATCGGCCTGGAAGTCCACGTGCCGGAACGAGCGAACCGTGATCACCTGTGCCCTCGGGAGCGCCTCCATCATCCGGAGGGCCTCGCCATACGGCACGGCCGGGTCATCGGTCGAGTGCATGGCCACGACGGGGGCCTCGATCCGGGCCCCCACCGACGAGGGAGAGAACGCCATGAGCACCTCCCGGGCTTCGGGAGCCAACCGGGCCGCCAGCTCCTCCACCCGGGCCGGATCCTCGTTCGCCAACAGCTCGAAGATGGCTCGGGCCTCGAGCGAGAGCCCCGCGGGATCCCTTCGTTCCAGCGCCGCGCGCAGCGCTGCTCGATCCGACGTGGGCGCCAGCTCCACCGCGTGATGGACCAGGATGTCCCTGGCCAGCGGGTGTCCTTCCCACGGCACGCGCTCGCCGCCGGCGATCGACACCCCTGTGGTCACGGCCTGGATCACCCCGACCAGATCCCAGTAGGCGCCGAACACCGCGATCCGGGCCACCCGGCCGCGCACCCGCGGGTCCGCCGAGGCCACCATGGCGAACGATCCTCCGTACGAGATGCCCACCACCACCACCGACCCGGTGGTGCCGGGGTGCTCGTCCAAAGCGACCACGGAGGTGGCGATCCGGTCGAGGTCGGCCGGGTCGAACCGCCGCTCCGCCAGCGTCAGGTCGGGGGCGAACACCACCCGGCCGGCCCGGGCCAGCGACCGTGCCAACCGCACCGCCCGGGGATCGTCGTTCCCCCGCGGCGCCGCGCCGAGCACCAGGAGGATCGGCGGCGAGGGACGCTCCGGCCGATAGATGGCCCCGGGAACGCCGTCGAGGGTGACCTGGCGGCGCGTGATAGTGGGAGCGAACGGACGAGGGACCGGCAGCCCCACGGCCTCGGCCAGCACGGCCACGGCCTTCGCTCGAGCCTGAACGGGCGGGAGGAAGCCCAGCCCGGTCACCATGGAGACGGCCGCGAGCCACCACACCCACCGCGGGCGTCGCGCCGCTCCGGCCACATCGGCCGAAGGCTACCCCGGCTCAGGAGTACGAATGCGGCTCGTCGGGGAACGTGCCCGCCTCGACCTCGTCGGCGAAGGCCCGCACGGCCCGGGTGACCTCCCCGCGAAGGTCCGCGTAGGTCTTGACGAACTTCGGGTAGCGGCCCTCGCGGAGCCCCACGAGGTCGTGGAACACCAGGACCTGGCCGTCGCAGGAGGGCCCCGCGCCGATCCCGATCGTCGGGACCGTGACCGTCTCGGTCACCCGGCGGGCCACGTCCGAGGGGATCCCCTCGAGCACCAGCGAGAAGATCCCCGACTTCTCCAACGCCTGCGCCTCGGCCAGGAGCCGCTGGGCGGCCTCGTCCTCTCGGGCCTGGACCCGGTAGCCGCCCATGGCGTGGACCGACTGGGGCGTCAGGCCCAGGTGCCCCATCACCGGGATCCCTGCCGCGACGATGGCCTCGGCCAGGTCGAGATGCGGCCCCTCCAGCTTCACCGCGTGCATCCCGGCTTCCTTCAGGAACCGACCGGCGTTGCGGATCGCCTCATCCCGGCCGGCCTGATACGACATGAACGGCATGTCGCCGACGAGCAGCGCCTCCTTCGCCCCCCGCGACACCGCCCGGGCGTGATGGAGCATCTCCTCCATCGTCACCGGGAGCGTGGTGTCGTAGCCGAGGACGTTGTTCGCCACCGAGTCCCCGACGAGGATCACCGGGATGCCGGCCCGGTCGAGGATCTGGGCGGTGGGGAAGTCGTAGGCCGTCAGCATGGCGAACCGGCGGCCCTCGCGCTTCCACGCGGCGAGATCGTGGATCGTGGTCATGGCTCGCGCCTCCTTCGTGAGTGCACGTCCGGAGGAGATTGTACGCCGGTCTAGGCCGAGGGGAACTCCAGCGTGATGCGGTCCCGCCTGGCCTCGAGCACGAAGCAGGTCTTCTCGGCCAGGCCGAGGCCCCAGGAGACCTGGGCCTCGAAGTCGCCCAGGTGCTCGGCCTCGATCAGCGTGGGGTAGCCGGGCGTGAACTCCTTCGGCCCGGTGTAGACCTCGACGGGTTCCTCGCCGGAGAGGTCGACGCCGATGGCCTGGAACGACACGACCACGAAGGCGTTCCCCTCGACCTCGACCGGCTTGCCCTCGCCCTCGGTGATCAGCTCGTCCTGGAAGGAGATGTGGTGCCAGGGGGGGCGATTCGGCGCCGAGGCCTCGGGCTCGAACTCGAAGGTGATGCGGTCGACGCCGTCCTCCGACTCCAGCTCGACCTCGGTGAACCGCGGGAGGTTCGAGGGGTTCCCCCCGTTGACGGTCTCGCAGGTGGTGTTCGAGGGAGCGGGGCTCTCGGCCGGCGACTCCACCGGTGTGGGCGTCTCCGCCGGCGGCTGCCCCTCGACGGTGGGCTCCCGCTGGGCACATCCAGCCAGAAGCATCGCCCCCACCAGGACCGCGACGATCCGCATGACGCAAGTGTAGGCCCAGAACAGCCGTGTCGAGCGTATCCTT